>JAZUMM010000055.1:0-8068 GCA_045603625.1 Acutalibacteraceae bacterium
GATCCCGTATCTGACCGAATTATTGTTATCGAGATTAACCCTCGTACCTCCCGTTCTTCTGCACTTGCATCCAAGGCAACCGGTTTCCCGATTGCGCTTGTTTCCGCTATGCTTGCTTGCGGACTTACCCTTAAGGATATTCCTTGCGGCAAATACGGCACACTTGATAAATACGTTCCTGATGGCGATTACATTGTTATTAAATTTGCTCGTTGGGCTTTTGAAAAGTTCAAGGCTGTTCAGGATAAGCTTGGTACTCAGATGCGTGCGGTAGGCGAGGTTATGAGTATCGGTAAAACCTATAAAGAGGCATTTCAGAAGGCTATAAGGAGCCTTGAAACAGGTCGCTACGGCTTAGGCTACGTTAAGGATTTTAACTCTCTTTCTAAAGAGAAGCTTCTCGCAATGCTTGGTACTGCAACAAGTGAACGTCACTTTATTATGTACGAGGCACTTCGTAAAGGTGCAACTGTTGATGAGATTCACAGTATTACCGCAGTTAAAAAGTATTTTATTGAGCAGATGAAGGAGCTTGTTGAAGAGGAAGAGACACTTCTTACATTCAAGGGCTCATTACCGTCAGACGATGCATTGATAAGTGCGAAGAAAAACGGCTTTTCAGATAAATATCTCAGTATCATTCTTAATGTTCCTGAGGAAGAGATTCGCAATAAGCGTCTTTCACTTGGCGTATGTGAAGAGTGGGAAGGCGTTCACGTAAGCGGTACCGAAAATAATGAATATTTCTATTCAACGTACAACGGTGAAGATAAAAATAAGGTATCAACCGAAAAGCCGAAGATTATGATTCTTGGTGGCGGCCCTAACAGAATAGGTCAGGGTATTGAATTTGACTATTGTTGTGTTCACGCATCACTTGCTCTTAAAAAATTAGGCTTTGAAACAATTATTGTTAACTGTAACCCTGAAACAGTTTCAACAGACTACGACACTTCAGATAAGCTTTATTTTGAACCTCTCACACTTGAAGATGTTCTTAGTATTTATAATAAAGAAAAGCCTTTGGGAGTTATTGCTCAATTTGGTGGTCAGACTCCACTTAACATTGCTGCAGACCTTGAGAAAAACGGTGTTAAAATTCTTGGTACACCACCATCTGTTATTGACCTTGCGGAAGACAGAGATTTGTTCCGCGCAATGATGGACAAGCTTTCAATTCCAATGCCGGAAAGCGGTATGGCAGTTGATGTTGAGGAAGCGCTCAGCATAGCAAAAGAAATCGGTTATCCTGTTATGGTCAGACCTTCTTACGTTCTTGGCGGACGTGGTATGGAGGTTGTTTATGATGACGAAAGCCTTTGCTCATATATGAATGCGGCGGTTGGCGTAACACCCGACAGACCTATTCTTATTGACAGATTTTTGAATAATGCTCTTGAGTGTGAAGCAGATGCAATAAGCGATGGCGTTAATGCATTTGTTCCTGCAGTTATGGAGCATATTGAGCTTGCAGGCGTTCATTCAGGCGACTCTGCCTGCATTATTCCGTCGAAGCATATTTCTCCTGAAAACGTTGCAACAATTAAAGAATATACACGTAAAATTGCAGAAGAAATGCACGTTAAGGGTCTTATGAATATGCAATATGCTATTGAAAACGGCAAGGTTTACGTGCTTGAGGCTAATCCGCGTGCATCACGTACCGTTCCGCTTGTTTCTAAGGTTTGTAATATAAGAATGGTGCCAATTGCAACAGAGATTATTACCTCCGAAATTACAGGCAAGCCTTCTCCGGTTCCTGCTCTTAAGGAACAGGTTATTCCGTATTACGGTGTTAAAGAGGCAGTTTTCCCGTTTAATATGTTCCAGGAGGTTGACCCTGTTCTTGGACCTGAAATGCGTTCAACAGGTGAGGTTCTTGGCCTTTCATATTCATACGGTGAGGCATTTTATAAAGCACAGGAGGCAACACAATCCGTTCTTCCTTTAAGCGGTACGGTTCTTATTTCTGTTAACGAAAGGGATAAGGTTGAATCTGTTGAGGTTGCTAAAAAGCTTTATGCAGACGGATTTTCTATTGTTGCAACAGGCGGTACCTACGACAGAATTGTTGCAGAGGGTATACCTGCCACAAAGGTCAAAAAGGTGTCTGAGGGCAGACCGAACGTTTACGATATAATCACAAATAATGAGGTTGATTTGATTGTAAATTCACCTGTTGGCAAGGATAGTCAGATTGACGACAGCTTTCTTCGTAAGGCTGCTATTAAATCTAAAATACCGTATATAACAACAATGGCGGCAGCGCTTGCTACTGCAGACGGTATTCACAAGGTTAAAAAAGGCGTGAATAACGAAATCAAGTCTGTTCAGGAGCTTCACAGCGAAATTCACGACGCATAAAAAATACAGCACCAAGGCCGTTGCGGTCTTGGTGTTTTGGTGGTTTATATGATTTTTACGGTTAGTGTGTGCGGTGTAACGGCGTTGCTTGTGTTACTTTCCGTACTGTTTAAGCCCGATGTTAAAATCGGTAATTATAAATTTGGTACATATTGGATAATTTCTCTTGTTGGTGCTTTAATACTTTTGCTTGGGAAAAGTCTTACATTAACACAGTTTTTTGAAGGGCTTACTGCAGATTCATCGGTTAATCCCTTAAAAATTCTTGTTCTGTTTTTCAGTATGACGGCTTTGTCGGTTTACCTTGATGTTTTAGGCTTTTTCAGGTACCTTGCAAATGTGGTGCTATCAAAGGCTGCAGGAAGTCAAAAAACCTTATTTTTGCTTTTATATATAACAGTTTCTGTTCTTACGGTTTTTACGTCAAACGATATTATAATTCTAACGTTTACACCGTTTATATGCTTTTTCTCTAAAAAGGCAAAAATTAATCCGCTTCCGTATTTGTTTGGTGAGTTTGTTGCGGCAAATACGTGGAGTATGATGTTTATTATAGGTAACCCCACAAATATTTACCTTGCATCAAGTGCAGATATCAGCTTTATTGATTATTTTAAGGTTATGGCACTACCGACTGTTTTTGCTGGGCTTGTTTCCTTCATTGTTTTACGCCTTGTGTTCACAAAGCAGTTGAATAAGACTATAAGCGTTTCTCGCGAGTACGATAAAATTCAGGATAAGACTCTTGTGGGCATCGGCATTTTTCATATAGCTCTTTGTACCGTGTTTATGGTAATAAGCTCGTATATTAATCTGCCTATGTGGATTATTGCCCTTGGCTTTTGTGTTTCGTTGTTTTTGTGTGTTATTGCAGTATGCCTCAAAAGAGGCAAAAAGCCCAACGTTTTATACAGAACAATTGTAAGGCTGCCCTTTGAGCTTGTTCCGTTTTTATTATCTATGTTTGCTATTGTTTTGTCTCTTGAAGGTTGTGGAGCAACAAAAATAATAGGTGAGGCTTTGCAAAAAGGGAATACGCTTTTCAGCTTCGGCTTTGCTTCCTTGCTTTCTGCAAACGTTATTAATAACATTCCTATGAGTGTTTTATTCAGCTCGGTTATTAATAATTCCTTAATGCCGGAAGGCGAATATTTAAAGGCTCTTTACTCCTGTATTACAGGGTCAAATATTGGTGCTTATCTTACACCTGTGGGTGCACTTGCAGGTATAATGTGGTCTTCTATATTAAAGCTTTACGGCATTAACTTATCATTTAAGGATTTTATAAAAAACGGCTTTGTTGTTGCAATTCCTGTTATTATTGCAACGTTACTTGGTTTAGAAATAATATTATAAAAAAACTCTGTATTACGTGGCTTGTAATACAGAGCATTTTTTATTTAAAAATAAAGGTGGTAACTGAGTTTTCTTTTAAATCAGTTTTGTAGATATTGTTTTCAAAGGTCTCTGAGGGTAGTTTTTTACAGGATTCTCCGCTTTCAACTGTACCGCTTGTTCTTACAACCTCTGAAACAGAAAATATTTTGTTTGTTTGTGTAAAATCAAAGGTTACGCTTTCAGGTGAATTTTTTGAGTTTACGGCAACAATTTTAAGCTCGTTACCGTTATATGAGCACACAAGGTTATTGTTAATGTGGTAAATTGTGTCGCCGTGATTAATATATTTACTGTACTGTGCAAGGCAGTAATATTTTTGAGTTAGTATAATTTCATTTGTGTCGTGGTCGGCAAAGGCGAGACCCCAGAACCCTTTTTCTTTATCAGGAATACCAAAATCCTTGTTACCGCAGTAACCGGCTTTACTTTTGTGGTAATCAATTACCTGCCACAAAACCCAGGCAGACGGTGAAAGGGTATTTATATCCTCTGTAATTTTTTGAGCTAACCAAAGACCTGCGCCCATCTGACCTGCATCTTCGCCTGCAACGTCGCCCCGGTCTGTTTCACTCATCCACAAATCAAGGTTATTTGCTTTGCAGAGCTCAGATAATTTTTTTGCATCTTTAGAGCCGTAGGTATGGGTGTTGACACGCTTTAAAAAGCATTTTACATCATCAGAATAGGCGAGGAGTGAAGAGATTGCTTTATCTGTTGCTGTTTCGTCACTACCGACGGTTAATACGTGGTAAAGCTTTGCTTTCTGAAGCTCCTTGTGTGTTAATTCAAGTATTTTATTCTGACTGTCATCATTGTCAAAGTGGCAGCCCTCTTGCTTTTCGCTCATATAATGCCAGTAATCTGTGTCGGGTTCATTCATTGGTGAAAGGGAAGTGACCTTAATGCCCAGCTTGTTGTTTATGTACTCTGTAACGTGAACAAGGTAACGGGCAAAAGCCTCATAGCATTCTTCCTTTAAGTTGTTTTCGTTTGGGTCCTTGCCACCGGAGGAACAGCCTGTTTTTGTCATAAAATACGGTGGTGAATTTGAAAAGACCTCTACAATGGGGTTCTGAGCTGAGTTATAGCAAGCAGAAAGAACATTTAATTGATTACTATCTGCATTATAGTCATAAGATATATTGTTTGTTTTTTTATCAAATACAGCCCAACCGGGAACAATGGAGTCTGTTCTTTTTATGTGCTTGTGTGTCGGGTCATCGCCTCCACCTATGTTATAGCGCATAATGTTAAGGTTGAGACCCTCAGGTGAGAAGAAAAGCTTTGCGCATTTTTGTGTTAAAACAGGTGAATAGCCAACTCTGTTTGCCCACCAGCAAAGGCTTGTGCCCCAACCTTGAAATTTACCGTTTTCTGAAAAAGAAGGATTGTTGAAATTTACGCTTATAACCATATAAACACCACCTATTTTGTTTGCTTTTATAGTAAATCTAACGTATGATTTTTTCAATAGTTTTTATTGAATTTTAATTTTTGTTATGATAAACTTTTTTTATTAATTATTTTGGGGTGAATTATATGGTTTGTAAAAAATGCGGGAATGAATTCAATGGCAATTTTTGTACAGCCTGTGGAACAGGTGTAAACTGTGAAAATCCTTTTATTAATAACAATGATAAAGGGAAAAACCAAAAGAAGAAAAAGGATAAAGGGAAATTATCTAAAAAGAAAAAAATAATTATTTCATTATGCTCTGTTTTTGGGGTACTGCTTATTGGTTTTGTAGTGTTACTATTATTCCATTTCGGAGTTTTCGGCAAGACTGCTTCAAATGCTCCTGATGAATTTTTAGAGGCAGATGTTATTGGATATGTTACATCTTCTTTTACCGACATAACAAATGAGGATGATTCATTTGATGCAAAAAAATCAAAAGTAAATAATCATTTAACATCACTTCAGAATAACGGTTATATTAAAAATATTCAGTATTCAGAAGTAGATAAAATGTTTCGTTTTGAATATAAAACAGGACGAATTGGTTACTATTCATTTGAAAAGCCTTCTGATGAGGAATGGTCTGTTTCTTCTTCAGGTAATAATAAAACAGATGTTTTTCCTGTGATTTCTCCTGTTGCGAAAAGCAGTTCATCTTCGCAGAACCTTGATTCAAAATGGCTTTTTATGTTTTATTCAAACTCGACTCACGATAGTGAAAATTACAAGTTTATAAGCGGACAGGCAGATGTTTACCGTTCTGCAGGTATTGATGTTGACCTTGTAACAGACTATACTGTTGAAGATTTTCTTGATTTGGATGGTTACGATTTAATTTATGTTATGGGGCATGGTGTACAGTACTCAGGTTCAAACGAAACCTATATAGGTCTCAGTGAAGTTGTAACAACAGATGGTGTTGAAAAGTATCGTGAAATGGGCTTGCTTGAAAAAGGTGACGAAGGCGATATCGGTACAATATCTTATGAAAATGATCCTAATTCTTATTATGTGTTATCTCCGTCTTTTTTTGACAGTAATTATGAGGATGAAAAGCTTGATGATTCTGTTATGCTTTTAACTTTATGTTCTTTGTTTGGTTCAGATGATCAACGTGATGATGATTTTGGAAAAAGCTTTGTTAATGCAGGCGCATCAACTGTTGTTGGATTTTTAAATAGTGTGTCTCAATCATATTCAAAAGTTTTCTTAGATGAAATATTATTATCATTACTTGAAGGTGATAGCGTTTCTGTTGCATTTAATGAAGCTAAAAACCATCTTGGTGCTAATGAAATAGCTTTTTATGATAAATTAGGTACAATTCATAATAACACGGCTACTCCGGTTATTTACGGCAAAGGAACTAAAACATTATTGTCTGAAACAAGCGAAAAGCCATATCCGTATGGTGAATACGTAATTAACGTTAAGGATAGTCTTGATAATACAAATGTTGATGGTGCGGTGTTTACATTTGTTAAGGGAACAATTGAAGATTACAGTACTTTTTATGTCGGATTTACAAATTCAAATGGTACCGGCACCGTTGTTGCTCCTGAGGGTAAATACGTTTGTATCATAACTCACGATTTATATCAGGATAAATATGTAAATGTTGTTGTGGACAATGACACAGTTTCTGTTATGCTTGATGATGTTTTTCTTGATAGAAAAACCGGCTCTCTTCAATTAACAGTTACTGATTCACAAACAGGTGTTGGAATTCCGGGTGTTAAAGTCAGTGCTGATTTTACTGAAAAAGATGATAATAAATATGATAAATCAGCCGTGAGTGATGCAAACGGTATTGTTAAAATTGACCTTATGTATGGCTCATATTCGCTTGAATTTACTCACGAGGATTACGAGTATTATGGTTGCTCTTTGAAAATTGATACAGAAACCGTCGTTATGCTTGAGCCTATTGAGCTAAAAAAGAAGACAAATGTAGATAAAATTATCGGTACATATAAAGGCTCGTATTTTGCAAGTCAGGGTGAAACGGGCTTGACTTTATCTGTTTATAAGGAAAATGATAAGTTGAAAGCCTTGTTTGATTTTTATAATTTACCCGGTAAGTCAAATGCAGAAAGCGGCAAATATTATATGGATGTAACTTATGATGCTTCAACTCAAGAGTATATTTTTACATCTACGCAATGGATTAGCAAACCGACCACGTATATTTTTGTTGATTTACGCGGCACTTTAATTGATGATGTTTTAAGTGGTTTTTCGCCAACAAGATTTTCTTTAATTAAAACTGATTCTTCACAGCCGGTAATTATTCCGCAAACAACACCTAAGCCTACCAATATTCCTGAAGATGCTCTAGAGTTTAATGGCAGTTACTATAAAGTTTATAATGATAGCATTTCGTGGGATGAGGCAAAAGAAAAATGTGAAGAGATGGGCGGTCATTTATTGACAATAACATCACAGGAAGAACAGTTTTTTGTTACCGGTATAATTTCTCAGCAAACAAATAATTGTTATTGGTTAGGTGCAACAAATAGTGCAGATGGATCAACTTGGAAATGGGTTACAGGTGAAGCGTTTGATTATACAAACTGGAAAAGCGGTGAACCGAATAACGAAAATTATTCGGAAAATTATTTGGAAATATTTGCAAAAACATATGATGATATTAGTGTAGGTCAATGGAATGATATTATGATAGATGGCAGAAACGGAAAGTTGAGTAAAGAGTTTTATTCAAGTTCATCTGTCGGCTATATTTGCGAATGGAATTAAATTAATATTTTAGTTTAAAAACTCTTTTTGTTAACAAACAAAAGGAGTTTTTATTTGTTGTATAATTAAATCCGATTATGTTCGGCTTCGC
>JAZUMM010000056.1:0-6255 GCA_045603625.1 Acutalibacteraceae bacterium
GCGTAAACAAACAGTTTACGCTTCTTTTATTAATTGTTATGAGCATTAGGCTTAACGTTTACAGAATAGTATGTGTAATACACTACAAAACCGGGCTTTGCACCATTAGGCTTTTTAATGTTTTTTACATCTGTATAATCAACGGTCACGACGGTTCCCTCACGAGCAGAGCTGTAATACGCCGCAATTTCCGCCGCCTCTACAATAGCATCGTCAGGAATCTCGTTACCATCAGAAAGAAGAAGCACGTGAGACCCCGGACACTTTTGTGCATGAAGCCACACATCACCCTTTTTGCCTGTTTTAAAGGTAAGCTTATCGTTCTGAATGTTATTTCTGCCAACAAGAACCGTCAAACCCTGTGTGGTTTTAAATTCAAGTGGCTTGAGAGGTTGAGTTTTCATTTGCTTTTTACCTGATTTTTTAGGCTTTAAAAAGCTTTGCAAAACCAATTCTTCTTTTATTTCGTTAAACTCTCTTTCAAGTGTGGCACGGCTTAGCATATCACGTACTGTTTTTAAATATTCTAAATCCTTTTCACCCTCTTCAATAAGGTGAATAAGCATATTTTCTGCAGTACATGCTTTGTGATACTCTTTATAAAGCTTTTGTGCATTCTGCGATGGAGTCAATGCAGGGTCAACCTGAATTTTTTCTGTTTCGTTTGTATAGTAATTAAAAACCTCATATACGGAATTGCCTTTTTCCAGCATATATTGAGAAGCAGTTATTAATTCCGCCTTGATTTTTATTTCATCTCTATCGGCACACTTTTTTAAATCCTCTTGTTGATTATTAAGCTTACGAGAAGTTCTTTCAATAAGATTATCAAGAGTTTTAAAAAGCTCCCAGGCTTTAGAGCGTGTACGCAAAGCCATATCTCTTTCACTATAAAAGCCTTCAAGAAGAGAAAACACATCGTTTTTTACAACAGTTTTTACGGCTGAACCATATTGAGTAACAGGTAAAAAACTGAATTCCATTGGCTTTTGCCCTTCATCCAAAACAATTGTAGGCTCAATATTACCTGTTAAAAGCATTGTTTTAAGAGAGCTTATTTCTGTAAACAGGTTCATTTTTTCCTGACCTGTAATTTCACACACGCCTTTATCATCACCGCAAGCTCTGTAAGCAATTTCGCGTGACAAAAGTGGCGATACACCTTGAAGAACCTTAATAATCGCTGAAGATAATTTCTGCTCTGTTTTTAATAAAATTGCTTCACATACCACAGATGCATCTTCAGTTATTAAATTAAGCTTTTCCTGAGATGGTGGCATTTTATACTGTGCACCCGGAAGAACAAGCCTGAATGAAGATGTCTGGGCATCAACACGCCTTAAAGCATCTACTATTCTGTTATCGTTATCTTCATCAAACAAAATAACGTTACTGTGCTGTGCCATTATCTCAACAGCAAGTGTCAACCTGACCTTATCCCCGATTTCGTTTGTTGCATCAAACTTAAAATATGCTATTCTGTCAAGTCCGGATTGTTCAACGCCTAAAAGCGTTGCACCTGTAAGACGCTTACGAAAAAGCATACAGAGCATTGGAGGAGTCTGAGGATTTTCAGGCGTATTTTGAACAATACAAAACCTGGGGCTGTTTGCATCGGCTGAAAAATAAAGCTTATGCATACCGCCCCTTGTGCGCATTATAAACACCAACTCGTTTTTACTTGGCTGATGAATTTTATCTACCTTTGAGCCTGCAAGAGCTTCATTAATACTCTTACACATAAAGCTCAGATACATTCCGTCTAATGCCATATTTTTAAAGGCAAATTACTGCCCTCTCCTTAAATATATTTACATGGTACAGGTGAAAAAATCTCTACCTGCAACTCGCCAAACTCTTTTTCAAGACTATCTTTCAAAAACTGAAGAACAACATTTTCAGTTTCGTAATGACCTGCAACAAAAAGAGATACACCCAAAGCGTTCGCCTGCAAAATTTCATGATGCTTTGCTTCGCCTGTAAGAAGAGCATCTGCACCTTCACTTGCGACAACGCCTATAAGGTCACCGCCTGAGCCTGAACACAAAGCAACCTTTTTAATTAAGGCACCGTTATCTGTAAAAGTAACTATACCGCCTAAGGCATCTTTTATGTTTTTTGCAAAATTTTCGGCAGATTGAGGTTCAATTTCGCCTATTTTAAGAAATTCTTCCATTTGTGATACACAAAGATTCTTTATTCCCACTGCTCTTGCCAGACAATCATTAACGCCACCGTCTGCTTTATCAAGACAAGTATGACTGGAAATAAAGGTTATACCGGATTTCACGGCATTATATAAAACCGTACCCTTTTCTACTTCTTTAACGCCATCAAAAATCAAAGGATGGTGAGTAATAACAAGCTGTGAACCGTTATTCAAAGCACTATTTATAACTTCATTTGTAACATCAAGTGAAAGTGTGACCTTTGTTACTTCATCATCTAATGAGCCAACACAAAGCCCTGTATTATCCCATTGAGCAGCACTTGAGAAAGGTGCAATTGTATCCAGAAAATCGTAAATTGCCTTAATTTTCATTTTTTACTTTACCCTTCTTTAAAATATCGTATCTTATAATTGCAATAATAAGCGAGCTCATTACAATACACTCTGTAACAACACCTGCCACAGATTGTGTTATTATGTTAAAAATAAGCCAACAAGGTGAGCTCGGGAATGTAATAAGCCGTATTTTAGTCTCATTCTTCATCCAATAGCTGATTGTTGTCAGAATCATTGCCATTGGCGGAAGGAATGAATACCATGATTCCCATGTTAAAATGCCCGCAATTGCAGAAACAATTATGTAAAAAACAAGCCAAAACGGACTTTTCGCCCATTTTTTATCGCTATTTATAAAAACTATTGACCTTGTAAGACCTATAAAATTAAGTGCTGCGCCTGTAAATGCATCGGGACTCTTCAAAAATCCTAAAAGCAGATAATGAGCAATAAACAACAATGCGGCTACAATCTGAAAGCCTATTATTCTTTTGCGCTTATTCTGTTGGAAGCTGAAGAAATTAAACGCCGCACCACCAAAACCTACGCCTTGTATTAAAATATTATCCATCGATAAACCTCTTTATATCTGATATTATTACAGATACCTTTTCCGCCTGTAAAAAATCATTTTGCTTTAACAAGCCTGCATGCCTTTCTTCAAGACGATTTAACTGATGTTTAAGATGCTCACAAGCATCCTCACTACAGGGAAGCTTACCTATAAAGCAATCTGACTCCGAAAAAGCCTTTACAGCGCCTGTATAATATGCATCAAAAGTTATGTAGTAGCGTCTGCCTTCGTGAGTTGCAATTTCATTAATAATTTCAAAACCGTTGGAATACAGAAATTTTCTTAAATCCTCTGCCCTGCTTTGAGGTTGAAAAACAAAATGTAATTTTTTATTTTTTACCCATGGTATTTCATTCATTTTTTCGGCGATAAGTGTACCGCCCATGCCTGCAAAAATAAATTCATCTGCATCGTCACACTTAAAATTATTAAGACCATCGGATAAACGCAACTCAATTTTTTCCTGCATCATATATTCATTAACAGAATTACGTGCATTTTCAAGCGGTTTTTTGCCAATATCGGCTGCTATTGCCTTATCTGCTTTACCGTTCTGAATTAAATAAATCGGCAAATATCCGTGGTCCGTACCTATATCCGCAACAATGCCGCCGCCTTTTACAAGTGAAGCGACGGCAAGAAGCCTTGGTGTAAGTTTAATGCTCATTACTCGCCTAATGAAGCATTGATTTTTGCAATAAGCTCATCCGCATCAACGCCATGAACTCTGCAAGCCATTTCAACTGTTTCGCCACGTGATGCAGGGCAACCTAAGCAATGCATACCCATTTCAAGGAAGAATGGTGCAGTCTGTGGTGCTGCATCAAGAATATCGCCAATAATTGTATCTTTATTAATTGTCATAATAATTACTCCTTTTTTTTCTTTAGTATACCACACCTTATTTTAAAAATAAATACAAATATGAAACTTTTTACTATATTTTAATATATGTAATTGTTTGATTTTACAGTTGATTTAATATATTTGTATATGATAAAATATAACATATAAGATTATAGTGACTTAATTTAACCTGATTTTAGTCACTTTTTTTTACTTGGAGGCACACTATGTTACAAAAAGATTTCAATCCCGTTCTCAGATTTATGGTAGTAAGTGATGTTCATTACAAGGATGAACATTGTATTGAAGAAGAGCGTATGGAAAAAGCTCTTAAAATTGCTTACAGATTAAGTGAAGAACACCCTACATACAAAAGGCTTGACGGCGTTTTTGCAGACGGTGACTTTGCAAACTCAGGTACAGAAACACAAATGAAAAAATTCAAAAAGACTCTTGAGGATAATCTTAAGCCGGAAACAAAATATTGTCTTAATATGGCAAGCCACGAATATCATGGTGACGGTGTTGAAAACGCTTACAAACGCTTTAACGAGATTTTTGGTATTCCGGTAGATAATCACATTGAGATAAACGGTTTCCACTTTATTCTTATAAGCTCATCTCACGGTTGCGAATATGAACAGGATAAAGTAGATTTTGCACGCGCACAGCTAAAAAAAGCACGCGAAGCAGACCCTAAAAAGCCAATCTTCTTTTTCCAGCATCCTCATATTACTGATACTGTTTCAGGTAGTATTTACTGGGCAGACGAAACATTCTACCCAATTCTTATGGATTATCCGCAATCAATTGACTTTTCAGGTCACTCTCATGTGCCGATAAACGACCCTCGTTCAATTTTCCAAAAGCACTTCACCTGTCTCGGTACAGGCTCACTTTCATATTTTGAGCTTGATGAATTTGATAAATACTACGGCACTTGCCCTCCGGGTAAAGAGGATTGTGCACAAATGCTTATTGTTGAAGCAAATGCACAAGGCAGTGTAAGAATTTACCCTTATGACGTTCTTACCGATAACTTCTTCCCGTTTGTTTGGGAAATTGACGAACCATGGAACGTTGACTCCTTCAAATATACTGATGCCCGTTACAAAACAACAGATGCACCATATTTTGAAAATGCATCTATTACTGTATCAGATATAACCGATAACGGTTTTAAGGTTACTTTCCCTCAGGCTAAAACAGATAAAGAATACGTTAACGACTACAAGGTTGTTGTTAAAGAGGCAGACAGCGGATTAACCGTTAAGCAGGCTTGCTTATGGAGTGAATATTATTTCTTTAATATGCCCGAAACATTAAGCATTTCTTTTGACGACTTAAATTGTGCTACAAAATACAACGTTGAAATTACAGCAGGTTCCTTCTGGAACACATTTTCTGAACCGATTAAAACAGAAGTAATTACAAAATAAGGAGAATACAAAATGGATAAAATTTTTGTTTCGGATATGCGTTTTGTTGATGAACACGGCAGAGAGCGTATATTCAGCGGTATGAACGTTTGCGACAAAAAAGATTATGACGCAAGCAACCCTTACTATGGTTACCCGGCAGATACATTCCCTTTTGAAGAGTTCCGTGCAAGAGGCTACGATATGATTCGCCTCGGCTTTACCTGGTGTGCAATGGAGCCTTCTCCACAAAAATACAATGAAAAATTAATTTCATCCATCTGTGATTTTCTTGATAAATGTGAAGAATACGGCATTTACGCCTATCTTGACTGCCATCAGGATGTTTGGGGTTCACTTTGCTACGGTGACGGTGCTCCGCGCTGGGCAACAATAACAGATGAATTTACACCAAGAAAGCAAATAGCAGTATGGGCAGAGCCGTATTTTTACGGAAAAGCATGCTTCAGAGCCTTTGATAACTTCTGGAACAACATAAAATATAACAGAAAAGGCTTACAGGATTATTATGCAGATATGTGGAAGCACCTTGTTGAAGCTACTAAAGATAAGCCTGCTCTTTTCGGCTATGATTTTATGAACGAGCCTTTTCCGGGTGCAGATGGCGGTAAGATTTTCCGTACTCTTATTAAAGGTGTTGTTAAAACATCTGTTACAGATAAAAGAATTAAGCTTACAAAGCTTGCAAAAGAAGGTCTTTTAAGCAAAGAAAAAGCAAAAGCACTTAACCAATACAGTGGTGATATTCTCAGAAAAGCAAGCTCAGACTGTGATAAGATTGTAAAGGATTTTGATGAAAACCGTTACTCACCTTTTGTGAGCAAAATGGCTACCGCAGTAAGAGAAGTTACTGATAAGGGTATAATGTTTATTGAAAACAACTATTATTC
>JAZUMM010000057.1:0-8850 GCA_045603625.1 Acutalibacteraceae bacterium
TTGCAAAGAATACAGTAAGAAATTCTGAATAGCATAGAGCTGTATTTGCCGACAAGCTCATTTATTTCCTGCTCGGTAATATTCAGTTGTTGTGACATGACGGCAAACACCTCCTCAATATATCTCTATATATAAAACAAATTAAAACAGCAAAATGTGAATTTTAAATTGTAAACAAATTGTAAACCCCGAAAAAAAACAGCACCTAAATCATTTTAGGTGCCGTTTTTTATTTTTTAGAACGTAAATTTTCTTTATTAAGCCTATCCATTTTACGTTTTCTTTCCTTACTTTCCTTATCAAGACGGCGTTCCTCCGCAAGCTTTTCTGCCTTAATACGTTCATCTTCAAGCCGTTCATTACGAGAGTTTACAACATCTTTATAATGCTTTGTAAGTTCGTCAAGATTATTATAACCTTCTGAAAGCTTAATTGTTCTCAAGGCAGTTAAATACGGAGCAGCAACAGTAGCATAAATGTTACGTTTTTTACTTGCCTCGCGCATAGCCTTACGCCTGATTTTTGCTTGCTCTTTTGTATCATCAGGCATATTGTAAGCTGACTCATATTCAGTTTCGTCAAAAGGTACAATACCATCAGGATAATGCTTTTTAGCAAGCCTGCGAGATTTAACCAATGCCTTAGCATTACGTATTTCCTGTTTACGCCACGTACGTTCTTCTTTATCGTTGGTAACAGGAAGTGCAGATGCAAGAAGCTGTGCTTCTTCTGCACAATCAAAAAACCTTTCAGGCCCATTCTTTACAATCAAATAACATAACTCAAGCTGTTTTTTACCGAACTCATTTTCAAAGCGATTAAGCTCGTGCATAACAAATTTTGCAATTTCAATTTCTTCACAAATTTCCTCGCCTTGATTAACGGCTATTTTAGCTTCTTTAATTGCCTGATTACGCACTTGTTTTTGTTCATCGGTTGAACGTGGCAAAGCTTTTGCAGCAATAAGTGCTTCCTTAGGATTTTCATTAAACTCTGCTTCAAAAAACTGTTTTGCTTTGAATATTGCCTCGCAGCCTTCTATATATGATGCCTCATCTATTTCACTTGATTCACTGTCTTCAACAAGAGTCCTGATTCTTATAACTCTTATCATAGACTTCTGACCTGTTTCTGAAATATCATAAAGGAACCAAGGAAGAACGTCTACCGCAGCACCAATAATAGATATAACAAGAAGTGTATCCATCAAGGAATAAAGCACACAATCAGGATTCTTTTTTTGTTGTGATAACGGCTTTGTTTCATCGTAGTTTAAGTAAACATCAAGAACAGAATAATCGTTACCGTCAAAGCCTTTTTTCTTGTAAACCCAAGGTATAAAAAGACTTGTAACAGCATTTATGGCACCGCCTGCATAGCTGGAAATGAGGTTAAACGCACCATCAATTCGCTCACCGATAAGATACTGCTGATTATCACGCATATCAGACTCTATTGCACTATCTATAACGTTATATGTATCAACAAATCTGTCTAAGGTATATACAATAAACAAGCCTATACCTGCCGCAGGACTCTTATAGAAAAGGAAGTATGATGCAACAAGGAAAATCTGAATAATATTTTTAAATATTTTGATTTTCTTTTTACCGAATTTTTTAATAAAATACGGTGATAACAGCATACCCCAGAAGTTAGCATTATAAGAAATAGTATTAAGCAAACCGTATGTTGAGCTTTTCATAATATGAGCACGATAAACGAGCCAATTCCATATATCTCCTTTTGCACCTTCAAGGAAGTTATTCCAACCGTCTGCACATTTAATCCAGAAAATCTTGTTCCCCGCAACTGCTCGCATTGAAGAAGCAAAGCCCATTTTTGTTATTCTACTCTTAGGAAGAACAAGCCTTTCCTGAGTGCCGAAGTAAGCTAACATAACAAAGACCATTAAAAACGCAACAGGGGTATATGCCCCTCTATAATAACTCATATTATATTTATCACCGTTTTCACAAAGTAAATCCACCATAAACGGATAATAAACATTATTTATGGAATAACCTGCAGAATAAATAATACTGGTTATTGCCATAATTTTTGTGCGTTCCTGAGTGTTTGGTGTAATAACATGAACCATATTGGTTACACCTGTTTGCACCCAACTCTGCACCGTACCCTGAATCTGACCTATAAGAAAAAGCATTATGATCATCAAATATTTTGAATACGGCTTGCCACCATCTCTTACATCTTCATACGGTAACCACAAAGAGATAAGGGTAAAAATCATTGCCGGAATAGCAAGCTTAATATATACCCTATATTTACCATCTTTACTGCGCAAATTATCAATAATCCACGCATTAAGTGGTGTCATTACATACCCAATCGCTTGACAAATATAGCTCATAACAAGCAGTTGGTTATTATTCATCCCCAAAGTCATTCCCGTAAATTCGTTACCGACACCAAACCCAATTGTCCACCCGACAGACATAAGAAGTGCCATCCAACCAACAGAAAGCATAACAACTTCCTTATATGGTACATATTCACCCGGACGGGGCTGGTTCCAATAAGTTTTAACTTCAAGAACAATTTCTTTTGCTTTTAAAATCAACGACTTTATAAATTCCAAAAAATCACCCTATTTAAATATTGGCGTATCACGTAAAGAGATTTCTTTTTTATTTGTCCTCTCTAATTCAAGTACAACAATTTCATTATCATCTTTAAGAAGAGTACCGGGAAGGTAAAGTGTAAATTGTGGCCCCTTCTTTAAATATCTGCCCAGATTAAAGCCGTTCACGTAAACAACTGCATTTGTAAATCCACGCATATCAACAAAGGTATCTGACTTTTCCTCTGCCTTGAAATTCGCTTTAAGGAAAAGTGGTGCACCGCTTCTTTTCTTTGAATATTTAATTTGCGGAGCAGTTTCCAAATCCATACAGTAAACAGTCCAGTCAACAATTGCCTGACCGCCAAGGTAAACCTCATCAAGACCCTTGCGGTCATAAATTCTTCTGGCGTAATTCACTCTGCCAAGAGCATAAACAAGAATATCAACCTTACATTCACCGTTAAATGCAGGAATTTTTACGCTGAAGCTCTCATCGTACAATGCTTTGCCTTTAAGCTCTGCACGATCATAAATATGCTTAAGCTCATTATTAATGTACACGTATGCAATATCATGCACACCGAAAGCATTCAGCTCTGTATCGCCATAGTTACCCTTTAAAATGGTACTGTAAAGAATTGCACCGCTGTACTGGTCATAATTTTCCATATAATACGGAATGTGAGATTTTTTGCGACGTGCAAAGGATTTGTACACCTTTTGTAAATCTGCAAATTCGGTAAATTTAATTTTACCGAGAGACTGCGTTTTTGCATCTTCAGGTATTTCGGGAAGCTCTTTATTTAATTTTTTCGCCATTCTGTTACGAAGAACAAAATATTTTTCCGTATATGCTCCGTTTTCCGAAAGAGGAGCACCGTAATCATAGCTTGTTGTGGTTGGACAATAGCAATCATAATAGTTTGCACCGGAGGAGAAACCGAAGTTTGTTCCGCCATGGAACATATAAAGATTGAAGTTTGCATCCTCTTTAAAGAAACCATCAAGGCTTCTGCCAAGAGATTCCTCGGCATTATCTGTGTGGTGCTTTGCACCCCATTGGTCAAACCAACCGCACCAATGCTCACCGCACATAAGCGGTTTATCAGGCTGAAGCATTTTAAGGTCATTGAAACGGTTTTCGTTATAACCGCCGAAATTTGCAACCATAAATTCTTCAGGAATACCACCGCCTGAGAAGAAATATCTATCTTCACCGTCTGATGTAAAAAGCTGACAAGTAACGCCCAACTCTTTCATTAAATCACGAAGCCAATAAAGGTATTTTTTATCTCTGCCGAATGAACCGTATTCATTTTCAACCTGCATTGCAATAAGTTTACCGCCGTTTGACTCCTGATATGGTAAAAGCTTAGGAATAAGCACCTTGAAAAACTCTTCTACTGCTTTAATATACTTCTTATCCCAACAACGAATACGGATATTTTTATCCTTAAGAAGCCATGCAGGAAGACCGCCAAAATCCCACTCCGCACAAATATACGGACCGGGACGCACAATAACGTAAATACCGAGCTCCTGTGCAGTTTTTATAAATTTTTCAATATCAAGCATACCGGTAAAATCAAATTCACCCTGCTTTTTCTCGTGAAAATTCCATGGAACATATGTTTCAACCGTATTAAGGCCTGCAGCCTTAAGTTTAAGAAGTCTGTCCTCCCAATACTCCTGAGGAATACGAAAATAATGCATAGCTCCTGAATAGATATGGAATTCTTCACCATCCATATAAAACTTTTTATTTTTTATTTCAAGCATTTTCTTTTTTCTCCTTTAAAATTTCCTGAAGCTTATCAGGATTCCTTGTTGTTATATTATCCGGTGCATAAGAAAGAATTTTATATAATTCAAACTCACTGTCCACTGTAAAAATTGAAACTAACAACCCGTTTTCATGGAATACATCCACAAGTTTTTTTGATGCATTTTTCTTATTGAAGTTAATACCGATTGCACCCGCATTTTTTACCTTATCAACAAGTGACATAAGGTATTCATCTGTATGCTGTGACGGATTTTTAACCTCTACATTAAGATAATACTCAACCTCAGGTGCCGTCCTTTTAACAATTTCGGCTTCTTTTTCTGATATACCCGTAAAGAAAATTCTGTCAAGCATATTATACTTTATTGCCATATCCTGTACAAGACCAAGTCCCTCAAATTTTTTTGCATCAACATTAACATAAAGATTTTCGTATGTACTGAGCTTTGCAAATGCCTCTTCAAGAGAAACCTCTCCACCTTTTGGTTCATCGTGAGAAAGCACGGGATTTTTACCTTTGTCAAAATTCAAGTCAAATTCTACAATATCAACACCGTAGCTTTCGCCTACCACGATTGAATCAATTGAATTTGCCTTTGTTCCGCAGCAGCCTGTATGCGCCGTATATTGAACATGGGCAGTTAAATCCTTTACGTCATTTTTATATTTTAAAAACATAGCATATTTTACGCCAAAAAATATACCAACCCCAACAACGGCAATTATTAATAAAATAACCATAATTTTTAATACCTTTTTTAAAATATTTATCATTTTTTCACCTCGTGACAATTTTCATTATACTTACTTTTAATCTTAATTACAAATATAAAATAAAAAATGGCAACTCATACAAAGTTGCCGTCCTTTATTTGTACACATAGTCAACAGTTTATTCAACAGTAACTGATTTTGCCAGATTTCTGGGCTTATCTATATCGCAATTTTTATATAATGCGGTGTAATAAGAAAGCAATTGAAGCGGTATGTTAAGCAATATGCTTCTGAACTCGGGAAAGGTGTCGCAAACGCTTATAACATCTGCAAATTCAGGAACAAGATTACCTTTTGCTTTATCTGTTACAACGGTAATTTTACCGCCTCTTGCATAAACCTCACTTATATTGCTTATTGATTTCTGAAAAACCTTGCTTTCTCCTGCAACGCAAAAAATATCTGTTCCCTTTTCAATAAGCGAAATTGTTCCGTGCTTTAATTCCCCTGCAGGATAAGACTGACAGTTAAGGTAGCTTACCTCCTTTAGCTTAAGTGCGCCTTCGCAGGCAACAGCATAATCAGTTAACCTGCCTATAAAAAATGCATTCTTTTTACTTGCCAGCACAGATGCAATTTTTTTAGCCTTACTATCTGATGAAGTCAATGTTTCCTCCACTTTTTCTGACAGTAAAATAAGCTCCTCAACATACTTTCTTTCTTCCTTTTCGTTAATTAACCTTCTTTTTTTTGCAATATAAATCCCCAAGGCATAAAAGCACACAAGCTGAGCACTGAAAGCCTTTGTTGTTGCAACTGCCACCTCTTTACCTGCTTTTGTTAAAATAATGTTTTCGCTTTCCCTTGCCATTGTACTTGTTTTTACATTTACAATAGAAATTATTGATGCCCCACAATGCTTTGCAAGACGCAAGCTTGCAAGAGTATCTGCAGTTTCACCGCTTTGACTTACAAAAATCGCTAAGGTGTTTTCATCTGCAAATGGTTCACTGTAACGAAATTCCGATGCTACCTCTACCATACAAGGTATACCGCACATTTTCTTTAAAACCTTTTCACCTACCATACCTGCATGGTATGCAGAGCCACAGCCCACAATCACTATTTTTTCAAGCTTGTTTTTTATAAACTCATCATCAAGCACAATGTCAGGAAACACTACACTTCCGAACTCAACAAAAGACTCTACCGTGTTTTTTATTGCCCGTGGCTGTTCAAAAATTTCCTTTAACATAAAATGAGAATACTCACCTTTATCAACCACATCATTATTCTCGGATACTGTCTCTTCTTTTTTTGTAATTTTTTCTCCTGACGGGTCAAAAAAAGAGACTCCTTTTTCTGTCAAGGAACAAATTTCACCGTTACTCATACGAAAAACTCTTTTTTTATTAGAAACAGCAACGGAATCTGACGTTATAAAGTACCCCTTTTCACCTTCTGCCACAAGCAACGGACTTCCGCTTGAGGATGCAAACACAGTACCCGGAAAATCCTCACACAAAATACCGAATGCATAAGCACCCTTTAATACTGCCAACGCTTTTGCGATGGCGCTTACAGGCTCACCTTTATAAAATTTTTCAATAAGATGTGCAAAAACCTCTGTATCTGTTTGTGACTCAAATACCTCATCCTGTGAAAAAAGCGTTTTTTTAATTTCCTCTGCATTTTCAATTATACCGTTATGCACAACAAAGAATTTGCCGTTTTTACTTTTTTGAGGATGTGCGTTTTCTTCAACGGGTGCACCGTGAGTCGCCCAGCGTGTATGCCCGATTCCGCAAAAGGACTCCGCTTGTAATTTTTCTGCTTTTTCTTTTAAAAACAAGACCTTTCCCACAGAGCGAACACGCTTAATTTTATTCTTTTCAAAAAAAGCTAATCCTGCCGAATCATAACCCCTATACTCTAAATTTTCCAGTCCTTTAATCAAAGACGGCATAACATTTTCTGTACCTGTATACCCAATAATTCCGCACATTTTTCATTCCCCTTTTTCAACAGAAATATTATTCATTCAATATTTTTGTTTAACGGAATGAAAATTATGCAAAAAACTCAAAAATCATTCAAAATTGCCATTATTTACAGTCATAATTTTATATATCCGTTGTTGATTATTACCATCTCTTTTGATATAATTATAAATGAAATATTATCTTTATTATTCTGAAGAGGAGAATTTAAAATGGATTTCGAAAGTTGGAAGGGTTTTGAAGGCGGAACCTGGAAAAAAGAAATAAACGTAAGAAGTTTTATTAAACACAACTTCACTCCATACGACGGTGACGAAAGCTTCCTTGTTAAACCAACGCAAAATACCATCGATTTATGGGAACAGGTGCTTGATTTATTCAAACAAGAGCGTGAAAACGGTGGTGTTCTTGATATGGACACAAAAATTATTTCCACAATCGTTTCTCACGAGCCGGGTTACCTCAACAAAGAAAAAGAAAAAATCGTCGGCTTGCAGACAGACAAGCCTTTAAAACGTGCTCTTATGCCTTACGGTGGTATACGTATGGCAGAAAAAGCTTGTAAAGATAACGGCTACGAGCTTGACCCTACAGTAAAAGAATTTTTTACAATTCACAGAAAAACACATAACGCAGGTGTTTTTGATGCATACACACCTGAAATGAGAGCTTGCCGTTCAAGTCACATTATTACAGGTCTTCCTGATGCATATGGCAGAGGCAGAATTATTGGTGATTACCGAAGAGTTGCCCTTTACGGCATTGACAGACTTATTGAAGATAAGTACGAACAAAAGGAAACCTCACGTTCTGCAATGTACTCTAACGTAATTCAGGAACGCGAAGAGCTTTCAGAACAAATCCGCGCTCTTGAAGATCTTAAAAAGATGGCTCTTTCTTACGGATTTGATATTTCAAAGCCTGCAAAAAACACTAAAGAGGCTATTCAATGGCTTTACTTTGGTTACCTTGGTGCAGTAAAGGAGCAAAACGGTGCTGCAATGTCTTTGGGCAGAACTTCAACCTTCCTTGATATTTATGCAGAGCGTGACCTTAAAAACGGTGTGTTTACAGAAACAGAGCTTCAGGAAATGGTTGACCATTTCATTATGAAGCTCAGACTCATAAAATTCGCAAGAACACCTGAATACAACGACCTTTTCTCAGGTGACCCTCAATGGGTTACAGAATCCATAGGTGGTATGGCTATTGACGGAAGACACATGGTTACAAAAATGTCTTACAGATACCTTCATACACTTGAAAATTTAGGTGCTGCACCGGAACCGAACCTTACAGTTCTCTGGTCCACAAGGCTTCCTGAAAACTTCAAAAGATTCTGTGCAAAAATCTCTATTGAAACATCATCCGTTCAATATGAAAACGATGACCTTATGCGTTTCCATCACGGTGATGACTATGCAATCGCCTGCTGCGTTTCATCAATGAAGCTGGGTAAGGAAATGCAATTCTTTGGCGCAAGAGCAAACCTTGCAAAATGTCTTCTTTACGCTATCAACGGCGGTGTTGATGAAATTTCAGGTAAGCAGGTTGCACCTGAATACAGACCCATTACAAGCGAATACCTTGATTATGACGAGGTTATGAAAAAATTCGAGGCTATGATGGAATGGCTTGCAAAGGTTTACGTGGACACCCTCAACATCATCCACTACATGCACGACAAATACTGCTACGAGAAGATCCAGATGGCACTCCACGACAAGAACGTTACCCGCTGGTTCGCCACGGGCATTGCCGGT
>JAZUMM010000058.1:0-5084 GCA_045603625.1 Acutalibacteraceae bacterium
TATCCAAAAAGTTTTTAGATTATTTTAAAAAATAATTTTAAAGTATAACCAAAACAACGGTGTGCCTTTCGAGGTACACCGTTGGTTTCATAAAGTTTATTCAATTCCTTTTGCCTGTAAGCTCATCAATTTTCTGAAAATATTTATTTACTGTTGCACCGAAGGTTACATTCCAATCTGTTTTCAAAAGGTCAATTATTCTGTGGTAGGTTGAAATGGATTTTTGATGTTCACCTTTAATTTCGTAAATATGTGCAATTGCTTCAAGTGGATCTGTAAAACGTGGTTTTTCTTGAAGCTCAAAAGACTTTTCATAACAGGAAATTGCTTCATCGTATTTACAATCATCAGCTTTAAAGTCTGCAACTATTGCCCAAGTGTACCAGCTATCAGGAAACTGTTTAGCCATATCTTTAAGTAAGTTTTCTGCTTCGGTTACTTTTCCTTCTCTGCGAATAATCATCGCATCAAAAACAAAAAGTAGTTCCGGTTTCTCTTGGGTTCTGATTTTTCCAATTACTTCTTTGGCTTCATCAGTTCTGCCATCTGCAACAAGGGCAGGTAACAAATAGCGATATGCTCTCATATCATCAGGATGTGCTTTCAAATGCTCATAGTAGAAAGAAATAAGCTCGTGACGGTTACGGTAGTTCCAATCTGTATGTGGTGGGCCGTATGCATCACGCAAAATATTATTCATACTCTTACTTGTGTCACCAAGTTGCAATGCTCTCTTTGCATATTCAACAGCTTGAACATTTGAAGATTTTGCACGATGTGCATAAAGCCAGGCAAGTAATTTGAGTGCATTGATATTTTCGTTTTCTTTGCTAATTTGTTTTTCAAGAAAGCACTTTGAATTCTCAAATTCCATATCTGAGAGTAAGGATTTTTCATTGAGCATATTTTCAATTCTCTCGTATTGTGATTCCTCTGTAAACTCAAAAAGCTCATCAATACTCACACCGAAGAAAACTGATATTTGCGGAAGTAAAGAAATGTCAGGCATAGTTGTTTCATTCTCCCAACGGGAAACCGCTTGATATGTAACGCCTAATGCATTTGCTAATGCTTCCTGCGTTACGCCTTTGTTAGTTCTCAATTGTTTTATTTTTTTACCGAGTTCCATATTAATCATTCCTTAAATTATTTTCGGTACCGTAGCTTTATTATATGGGATGTAAACGTATTAAGCAATAAACAAACGGATGATAATAACTAAACTAAAATAAGAGGCGTATAAAACAAATCACAAATATGACAAAACCACAGATGCTTCAAAAAAAGTATCTGTGGTTTTTGTAGTATTATTTCATCTTCGGCTTAAAATTCTTTCCATCAAAGCTGGGGTTAAATGCATAGAAATTCTTACTGTTAAGTCTGTCCGTTGCAAGACGAAGTCCTTCACCAAATCTTTGATAATGGACTATTTCTCTTGCGCGTAAGAACTTAATTGGTTCACGTACATCAGGGTCATCTACAAGGCGAAGAATATTGTCATAGGTTGTTCTTGCCTTTTGTTCTGCCGCCAGATCCTCGTGAAGGTCTGTAATTATATCACCTTTAGATTGCATGCTTGCCGCATTCCATGGAAAACCGCTTGCTGCAGTTGGATATACGCCTGTTGTATGGTCTACAAAATAGGTGTCAAATCCACTTTTTTTAATCTCCTCCAAAGAAAGGTTCCTTGTTAATTGATATACTATTGTGCCTATCATTTCAAGGTGCGAAAGCTCTTCAACACCTACATCTGTCAAAAGACCTTTCAGCTCCGCATAAGGCATGGCGAATCTTTGTGAAAGGTATCTGAGGCTTGCGCCCAATTCACCATCGGGGCCGCCATATTGTGATATAATTATTTGGGCAAGCTTTGGGTTAGGGTTTTTTATATTTACCGGAAATTGAAGCTTTTTTTCATAACTGAACATAAATTAGTCACAGCTCCTTTCATTTTCCCATGGCCACGGATTGTCAAGCCAGTCAGCTTCGTTTGAAGCGGATGGTGTAAGCGGACCAAATTTGTGCTCATATTCTTTCTTGAGCATAGCAGCTTCGTTTGTATACTTTCTGAACATATCAGCGGCAGTTGAATCACATGGGTGCGTGTCAAGATAAAGGTGAAGTTCCCATGCAGCGAATTGCGCAGTTGATAATTTGTTAAGAAGCTTTTGCCTTTCATCCATTGCAAATGCTCCTTCCGTAAAATGGTTTGTTGAGTGTAGTGAACAATGTGCCTTCCAGCAATGCTTTTTCAGGAGTGTATGCAGTTTTATCAAGCTGGAAAGGCACATATGCCATAGCAACCTGCGGTTCAACCGGCAAAGCACTTGTAACACAATGTCTTTTGTGTTCCATTTTTGCTATTCTGGCTACTGATTCAGCCATATCAAATTGAATTGTGTCAGACATATTAAATCTCCTTTTCATATTGGCAGATAATCTACCTTGTACATTATATGGACAAAGTCAAAAAGTGTTACATGGATATATTAAAAATAAATTTAATGTAATATATGGTTGTTTTTGTTTACTTGAAATGTTATAATCTTTTTAATGTTTGTGAACATTTTAAATGAAATGAATTTTACATAATTCAAGTTTATTAATGCTTAATTTTTATTGATGAAAGAAGTGTAATTATGGTCAAAAACTATGATGCAGTTGTTATCGGTGCAGGTAACGGTGGGCTTGTGGCATCAGCACGTCTTGCCAAAGAGGGCAAAAAGACATTGCTTATCGAACGTCACAATTTACCGGGTGGCTTTGCTACCAGCTTTGTAAGGGGTAGGTTTGAGTTTGAGGCATCACTTCATGAGCTTTGCGGTATCGGTTCAATTACAGGCAAATCTCCTTTATTAAAAATATTTCAGGAGGTTGGCGCTGCAGATAAAATGGAGTGGGTTTCCCTTGATGAAGCATTCAGGGTAATTACGCTTGATGAAAATAACAAAACTGATTATTCAATGCCTTTAGGTAAAGAGGCTTTTATATCAAAGCTTGAAGAATATGATTCAGGCTCAGCGACAGTTGTAACAAAGGTTTTTGAGCTTATTGAAAGTATTGAAAAAACATTAGATTTTGTAAGCAATATTGAAGATTTCAAGCCTTCAATGATAAAAGAAATTTTTTCAGAGCATACAGATTTTTTGAAGATTGCCAACTATTCTGTTGATGAGGTTCTCAAATCAATGGGTGCAAGTCAGGTTACAAGGGATATACTTAATGCTTACTGGTGCTACCTTGGTCAACCTACCGACGAGCTTAACGTTATTCACTATTTCACAATGCTTCATTCATATATTATAGATGGTGCAGTTATTCCAAAGGGCAGAAGTCATCAGATAAGTACTGCTTTACTTGAAGCATTTACCGAAAACGGTGGTGAAGCATGGTTTAACACAAGTGTTAAAAAAATTAATATCATTAACGGCGCAGTAGCAGGTGTTGAGCTTGAGGATGGTACACAAATAAACGCAAAAACAGTTATTTGTAACGCATCACCGTACAATGCATACACAAAGCTTATTAATGAAAAAGATATTCCTCAAAAGCTCAAAAAAGAGGTTAATGCAAAAACATTGGGCGCAAAAGGTTTTGCAGTATTTTTAGGTCTTAACCGCTCTGCAGATGAATTGGGGCTTAATAATCATACATATTTTATTTATCCTACTAACGATAACAGAAAATGTTACGAATTAAGTAAAAGTATAGCAACAAATGATGTTCAGGCAACTGTTTGCCTTAACAGAGCATTTGATGATTGTTCGCCTGAAGGTACAAGTATTCTTTATATGACATCTATTTTTGCCGGTGATGAATGGAGTAAGGTTTCTGTTAAGGATTATTACAAAACCAAAAATGCTTTTGCAGAAAAAATGATTGATAATTTTGAAAAAGCAACAGGTATTGCAATTAAGGATTATATAGAAGAAATTGAGATTGCAACACCTATGACCTATGCTCGCTATACAGATGCTCCGGCCGGTACAATTTACGGATATGAAGCAACTAAGGAGGATGGCATAGTTAAAAGAATTGTTTTTGATATGATTGATAAGGGTATACCCGGGCTTTACTTTGCAGGTGGCTACACCACAAGGCATATGGGTTATTCACCAAGCTATACAACAGGTGATATGGCTGCGAAGGCTGCTATACTCAGTATGGAAAAGGAGGTAAAATAAATGAGCAAGAAAAAGTTCTCTGTAAACGGCACGTTTAAAGATAGCATAAATACTTTTAAATTTTTAACAGAGCGTAAGCAGTTTGTGAACAGTGCTGATGCAGTTTTACCTACTCGTACTGATGATTTTGGCGTAAATAAGGTTGCTAAAAGTATTCATCCAAAGGTACAAAAGCTTGTAATTAGTAAAATAGAAGAACACGATGCACTCGCCAAAAGCTATTATTTAAAAGGTGAGGGCGGTTCCGTCGCTTATTTCAAAGCAGGTCAGTACCTTACATTCAGGTTTGAAATAGGTAATGCAGTTGTTACACGTTCATATTCAATTGCCTCTTCACCGTTAAGCGCTTTAGAAGGCGAGTATCAAATTACAGTTAAGCGCGTAAGTGATGGCTTTGTTTCCGATTATATTCTTGATAATTGGAAGGTTGGTGACGTTGTTACTGCATTTGCACCTGAGGGTAATTTAATATATTCTCCTTTGAGGGATGCAAAAAATATAGTTGCAATTGCAGGTGGTAGCGGTATTACACCGTTTCTTTCATTAGCAAGAGCAATTGCACAAGGCGAAGAGGATTGCACACTTACATTGTTGTATGGTTGCAGAACCTCATCAGAAATTTTATTTAAAAATGAGCTTGATATGCTTTCTGCAAATAATAAAATTAATGTGGTATACGTTCTTAGCCATAGCGATGAGCAAGGCTACGAAAAAGGCTTTGTAGGTGCAGATATTATTAAAAAATATGCACCTGAAGAAAATTACAGTATTTTCGTTTGTGGTCCGGGTGGAATGTACAAGTTCCTTGAAGCTGAGCTACCAAAATTAGAAAAAGTAAAGAAGTATATTCGTTATGAGGTTTTCACTGCAGGTAGAAAGATGGAACAAGCAACAACAGAA
>JAZUMM010000059.1:0-3673 GCA_045603625.1 Acutalibacteraceae bacterium
GACGTAGAAGGTTGGACTGATATTGTAGCAATTTCTGCAGGAGACAGACATACAGTAGGTTTAAAATCCGATGGCACTGTTGTTGCCACGGACTATACAGGTAATAACGATTATTATTATTATAATTATTATAACGGTCAATGCGACGTGGAAGGTTGGAAAGATATAAAAATCCCTGAAAAAAATAAAATGCTCACTTAACCGCAAAAAAAGACAGTCCCAAAGACTGTCTTTTTTATATATTATTTGTTTTCGTTTTCATAAGGTAAAAGTTTAAAGGTTGAGAGAAGAATATCAAAGCTTTTTTTGTAATCTCCGTTATCCGACGGCACTGTTGTTGCTGTGGGGGATAACAGTGACGGTCAATGTTTTGTTGGCGGCATAAAATTTCTTTAGATAAAATTTATTTGTCCACTAAAAAAACAACAAAGAGCGAGGATAACTCGCTCTTTGTTTATTATTTTGCTTTATGTTTTCTTTTTTCAATTATAAAAATTATAGTGCAAATTATAGCCGTACCAACTATAATTCCTGCAAGGTCAACTAAAAGGTCGCTTATCTGAAAGGCTCGTCCGGGAATAAATATCTGGTGTATTTCGTCCGTCCAGGCATAAGCCCATGAAAGTGTTATGCAAATAAGAGGCTTGCGTTTCTCTGTAAAGGCGTATAAACAGTTGTTAAGTAAAAATCCTAAAGCGGCAAATTCAGAAAAATGGCCAAAGGTACGTACAATAAATTCCGGTGCATTTCCTCTGAAAATGGTGTTAAGTAATTTCGTCACAAATCCGCTCGTTTGTGATGATTCCTCACCATTCTGGTGTGAAAGCAGAAATATTGTTACCATAACTGCAACGAGTAAAACAATTGAAATTATTTTGTATATTTTGCTTTTCATTTATTTTTGTACCCCTTTGTAGAAGTATATAAAGCTTCCGCCGTCTGCAATGTAAATACCATTTGTATTATCTTTGTAATAAAGCTTGTATCCGGTGTAGAACAATGGTACAAAAATACCGTTTTTTATAATTTCGTTTTCTTTAATGTTATAGGTATCAATATTTTCAGCTGTTACTGTGGAAAAAGCACTTTCGTCAGATAACCTTAAAATATCTTCATAGTAGCAAGGCGCTTTTTTTATTGAATTAATCAGTCCGTTTGCCGTTTTGCTTTCAGGTATTAAGGGTAAAATGCCAATATCATATTTACCTTCTTGTGCAAAGCTTTGAGCATCCTTTGCTTTAAATGTGGTGAGAGTTACGTTTATTTTATCTTTAAATAAGCTTTCCCATTGCAAAATTATATTTTCTGCAGTATCTTTCATTTCTTCAGGTGCGGCAAAAGCGATTTCAATAGGCTTTTTGTTTTGCTTTTTTAGTATGGCATCAAGGGTAGAAAGGGCACTTTTTGTATTATTGGGGTAAGAATATGCTTCATGAACAAATTCACCGTATTTTTTATCTCCCGCAAGAAAGGAATCAGGTATAATTCCTTTAGCGTTAGATGATGCAAAATCGGGCAGAGTGATATTACTGCGGTTTATTGCATTTAAAAGTGCGTAACGCAAGCCTTGTACGGAGCCAACCTCGGTTTTGCAATTGAATGCAAAGCCCCATACTTTATCGGTAGAAATGAGCTTTGCATTTTCTCCCGCAAGGGGATACCACTCATCACCAATAAACACGTTGTAGGTTGAGCTTTTGTAACGTGACTGCATAAGCTCCTCTGTACCTGTTGTGTAAAGAAGAATTTTTTTGTTTTGTATTTGTATGTTGCCGTTATACACAGAGTTTTTTTCAATAACTGTTTCTGCATCAGAGGAGGCGGTTACACAGTACGGACCGTTGAATAAAATTGTTCTAAAATCCTTGCCGTAAGTATCTTCTGACGCTTCATAATATGATTTGTTTAATGGGAAAATCGGTAATGATGATAACTTGTACAGTAAATCAGGGTCAGAATAATTGAGTCTGATTTCCAAGGTGTGTTTATTTGTGGCGGTAAAGGATTCTACGTTTGATATTTCATCGTTATATGCTTTTTTATAATATTCAAAACCATAGACGTAATCCTGTGCCGTTATGGTCTTATCAAAGTTTTTAATATTCTTTTCCTTTACCGCTTCCTTGATTTCTTTGGTGATATTCCATTGTGCATTAGGGTTAAGCTCAAATGTATATGTTAAACCGTCGTTTTTTATTGTATACGCCGTGGCACCGGCAAGACTTATGTTGCCGTTTTCGTCAAAGCGTAGAAGTGATTCAAAGCAGTTGGCGCCTATGATTTTTTCAATATCATTTTCAGCTTTTACAGGGTCAAAGGAGGTGATTGTACCGTATACGCCCATAATAAAATCATTACCGGAGTTTACATCACAAGCGCAAAGAGACAGAACTGTGACAATACATAACAGTATACTTAAAAATCTTTTCATACTTTAACCTTTCTTGTTTTTACATACGGGATTCAGAATACATTCATTACATTTCGGTCGCCTTGCAATGCAAATTGCTCTGCCGTGTAAAACTATTCTGTGGCAAAAATCATTGCTTTCTTCAGGAGGAAGTATTTTTTTGAGCTCCAATTCAACTTTTTTTGGATCTTTTGAGTCGGTGAGACCTAAAAGATTTGTAATTCGTATTACGTGTGTATCAGCAACAACCGCAGGCTTTTTGTAAACGTCACCAACTATAAGGTTTGCGGTTTTTCTGCCAACACCCGGTAGCTTTGTAAGCTCTTCAATTGTGTCAGGCAAGGTGCCGTTGTAAATATATCTTACGTCCTTTGCCATACCAATTAAATCACGTGCTTTGCCGTGATAAAATCCGCAGGAGTGAATAAGTCTTTCTACATCTTCAATAGCTGCTTCGGATAATTCAATCTCCGATGGGTACTTTTTAAATAACTCAGGTGTAACAAGGTTTACGCGTGCATCTGTGCATTGTGCAGAAAGACGCGTCGCCACAAGAAGCTGAAACGGTGTATCTGCATTCAATTGGCAAACAGCCTCAGGATAAACCTCTTTTAAAAGCCCGCATATTTTTAAAGCTCTTTCTTTTTTTGTCATACAATAAACTCCTTGCTTTTGCTATAATTGAATAGTATCATAAAATTATATTTATTTCAATCGTTAACTGCATTGACAAATGAAAAGTGAATTGTTAAAATAATTTTATTATTTTTGAAAAGAGGTTCTGATATGGATAAAAAAATTCAAGAAATAATTAACCTTATTAAAGAAAAAGATATTAAAATGGTTGACTTTAAAATGGTTGATATTAACGGTCAGTATCGTCACGTTACAATTCCTGCTTGCAGCTTTGATGAAAGTGTTATGGAAAAGGGTATCGGCTTTGATGCTTCAAACTACGGCTATGCAGTAGTTGAAAAAAGCGATATGGTTTTTATCCCTGACCCTGATACTGCTATGATTGACCCGTTCTGTGAAATTCCTACACTTACAATGAGCGGTAATGCAATGATTATTGATTCACCGCAAAACAGACCTCTTGCACAATATCCGCGTAATATTGTTCTTGCGGCAGAAAAATATATGAGAGACAGCGGTATTGCAGATAAAATGCTTATTCTTCCTGAATTTGAATTTTATCTTTTTGACCAGGTTGGCTGGAATATTGCACCTAATAACATTTCTGTTAATATGGATACTAAGCAG
>JAZUMM010000060.1:0-5065 GCA_045603625.1 Acutalibacteraceae bacterium
TATTCACTCATACCGTTAACAACCATACCGCCTTCTTCAGATGATGCAGCAACAACAGTACCACCGGGGCACATACAGAAGGTATAAAGACCTCTGCCGTGTGGCGGATGGCTTGCAAGCTTATAGTCTGCCGCAGGTAAAAGAGGTGAATTCCACATTGAGCCGTATTGTGCTTTGTTTATATATTCCTGCGGATGTTCAATTCTTGTTCCTACTGAAAATGGCTTTTGTGTTATCTCAAGCCCTTTTTTGTGAATAAGCTCAAAGGTATCGCGTGCAGAGTGACCAATTGCTAAGATTAAGGCATCTGTTTCAATATCCTTTGTTGAACCGTCTTCTGCTTCATAGGTAATACCCTGAACAAATCCGTTTGCGATAATTATATCAGTAAGCTTTGTGTTGAATTTCACTTCTCCGCCAAGCTCAATGATCTTTTGGCGTAGGTTTTTAACAACAGTTTTAAGCTTGTCTGTGCCAATATGAGGTGTTGCTGAGTATAGAATCTCTGCCGGTGCACCGAATTCTGCAAATCTTAAAAATACCTCTCTGCAACGAGGGTCCTTGATGCCTGTTGTTAATTTACCATCAGAGAATGTACCGGCACCGCCTTCACCAAATTGCACGTTGGATTCTGTATTAAGCTTTCTTTGTTTCCAAAAAATATCAACGTCTTTGGTTCTTTCGTCAACATCAGCACCTCTTTCAATAATAAGAGGCTTCAGGCCTGCTTTGGCAAGGGTTAAGGCCGCAAACATGCCTGCCGGACCAAACCCTACAACAACAGGTCTTAAATTGAAATTTCTTTTTGCTTCAGGCATTATGTATTCATATTTTTGTGTTATAAACGCCTTGTTAGGTAAAAAAGAGGCAATTAATCTGCTTTCGTCCAAATCTGTTTCAATTTCAACAGAATACACAAGCATAATGTTATCTTTTTTTCTTGAATCTATTGAACGACGCGCTAAAGAGAAGCTTTTAATGTCATTTGCATTGATGTTAAGAGTTTTAGCTGCAGCCTTTTTTACTTCTTCATCTGTTGAGCCCAAGGGCATTTTTATTTCGTTTAATCTTATCATAAGTTATCCTTTTAAATATTCTGTTACTCCGTATGCGGCAATTCTTGCTGTTGTCCAGGCAAGGTGAAGGTTGTATCCGCCGCAATCACCGTGTATGTCAAGTAATTCGCCGCAAATGAAAAGACCGTTGTTGATTTTTGACATCATTGTTTTTGAATTGATTTCGTTGGTGTTAATGCCGCCGCAGGTTATTTGCGAGTCAGCAAAATCCTTTGTTCTTTCAATTTTTATATTGAAGCATTTTAATTGGTTAATAATGTCTGAAAGGTTGTTTCTTTTCAAATCTTTAATTAAAGTGTTTTGCGGTATTTTCGCATTTTTTATAATAACGTACCCCAGCTTTGAGTTACAAATACCACTTAAAGCACATTCAATAGTTGTTTCGGGATTGTTGAGCTTTAAGGTCTTGAAATGCTCTTCTAGTTGCTTGTGGGTTAATTCTTGGCAAACGTCAATTTTTAATGTTAAGCTTTTGCTGTTTTTACACAGGTGAGAAAGATTCATAACAGGTATACCTGAAACTGATTCATTTGCAAATTGAATTTCTCCGCTTTCTTTACCGAGCAAGGTGTTGTTACTGTAAAGGGCAGCTTCACCTTCAACTCGTACACCTTTAATAGAATTAATAAATTTTTCTTTAGTAATAAGACCGCAAAGAGCAGGTGACAAAGTTGTAACGTTGTGGTTAAGAGCTTTTAAAAGGGTGTAGCAGGAGCCGTCAGAGCCGTGTACCTGTGCCGATTTGCCGCCGCCACATATAACAACACAATCAAAAAATTCATTTTCAATAATGTAGCCGTTATTTGTTTTTTTTATGTTTTTGATTTGAGTGTCTGTCTTTACAGATATATTGTTCTGATTCAGTTGATTTAAAAGTGCATCCCTTACAGATGAGCTTTGCTGTGAACGCGGATAAATTCTGCCATCCTCATAATACGGCAATATTCCCATAGAGTAAAAATAGTTTTCCGTATCCGAATAAACGGAGGTTAAAATATCTTTTAAAAAATTGTAGTCACCATAAAAATGTGAAGGGGAAAGGTCTGTGTTTGAAAAGTTGCATCTTCCGTTTCCGGTAACAAGTATTTTTTTGCAAAGCTTAGGAAGTCTTTCAAATATGGTTACTTGTGCGTTTTTATTTTGTTTAGCGATTTCCGAAGCACAAACAACGCCTGAAGCACCGCCGCCGATTATTGCAACCTTTTTCATTGAAACGTTCACATCCTTTCATTATTGAATTAACATTATACAACTTTCTGTTTCAATATACAATACTTGAAAAAACATATAACATTAAATTTTTTATTATTTATAGTAAAATGATATTTACAAATTGTTTGTACTTTGGTATAATTCTTTAGAATATACTGAAAAATGGAAGTATGATGTTTTTCAGCAACAGTTTAGTATCTATTTTATGGAGGAATACAAATGAAACGAGTTGAAATTGCTGAACTTTATAAAAATGCCGAGCAATTTACCGACAGAGAAATAACCGTATGCGGTTGGGTTAAAACTCAACGTGCATCAAAGGCAATCGGTTTCCTTGAAATTAACGATGGTGGTTGCTTTAAAGGCTTGCAGGTTGTTTTTGAGGATTCTAAAATCAATAATTTTAAAGATATATGTAAAATTAATGTTGGTGCCGCAGTTATTGTTAAGGGTAACCTTATAATCACACCTGATGCAGCTCAACCCTTTGAAATCAATGCAACAGAAATTGTGATTGAGGGCGAGTCAACTCCTGATTATCCTTTACAGAAAAAACGTCATACTCTTGAATATCTCAGAACAGTAGGTCACCTTCGTCCAAGAGCAAATACATATTCTGCAGCCTTTCGTGTTCGTTCAGTTGCAGCTTATGCCATTCACAAATTCTTCCAGGAACGCGGCTTTATGTATGCACACACACCGCTTATTTCCTGTAGTGACTGTGAAGGTGCCGGTGAAATGTTCCAGGTAACAACATTTGATATTAATAATGCTCCTACTAAAGAAGACGGTTCGGTTGATTATTCACAGGATTTCTTCTGTAAGCCGGCATATCTTACCGTTTCAGGTCAGCTTGAGGGCGAAATTATGGCACAGTCCTTCGGTAAGATATATACATTTGGCCCTACATTCCGTGCAGAGCGTTCATATACTCAGCGCCATGCTGCAGAATTCTGGATGATTGAGCCTGAAATTGCATTTGCTGATTTGGCAGATGATATGGACCTTGCTGAAGATATGATTAAATTTGTTATTAAATACGTTCTTGAGAATTGTAAGCAGGAAATTGAATTCTGTAACAAATTTATTGATAAAGGTCTTATTGAACGTCTTACAACAGTTGCAAATTCTGATTTTGCTCGTGTAACTTATACCGATGCAGTTAAAGAACTTGAAAAGAATAACGATAACTTCCAGTTTAAAGCATATTGGGGTTGCGACTTACAAACAGAGCACGAAAGGTATCTTACAGAGGTCGTTTATAAAAAACCTGTTTTTGTTACAGATTATCCGAAGGAAATCAAAGCGTTCTATATGCGCCTTAATGACGACGGTAAAACTGTTGCCGCTGCTGACCTTCTTGTTATGGGTATTGGCGAAATTATCGGTGGTAGCCAGCGTGAAGAGCGTCTTGATGTTCTTACAGAGCGTATCAGAGAAATGGGTCTTAAAGAGGAAGATTATTGGTGGTACCTTGACCTTCGTCGTTACGGCGGTACCCATCATGCAGGCTTCGGTCTCGGCTTTGAAAGACTTATTATGTATATGACAGGTATTTCTAATATTCGTGATGTTCTTCCTTTCCCAAGAACAACGGGTGTTGCTGATTTTTAATCAATAATTAATTTGGAGTAAAATATGAGTAAATCTTATTTTGAAATGTCTCCTGCAGAATTGCAGGCTGAATTTGAAGCAGTAAAAAAAGAATACGAAGCACTTAAATCTCAGGGTCTTGCAATTGATATGTCCCGAGGCAAACCGGGTGCAGATCAGTTGGATATTTCCGATGGTATGTTAAAAGCACTTGATGGTTCAGATTTTAAGTGTGAAAACGGTATGGATGTCCGTAATTACGGCGTACTTGACGGTATTCCGGAGGCAAAAAAATTATTTGCAGACCTTCTTGATGTTAAGCCTGAAAATATCATTGTTGGTGGTAATTCAAGTCTTTCAATGATGTTTGATTACGTTTCACAATGTATGTATAACGGTGCAGGCTTCCCTGCATGGTCAAAGCAGGGTACTGTTAAATTCCTTTGTCCTGTTCCGGGTTATGACAGGCATTTTGCAATTTGTCAGTTCTTCGGTATAGAAATGATTAATATTCCAATGACTTGTGAAGGTCCTGATATGGATGCTATTGAAGAAGCAGTTAAAGACCCTGCAGTTAAGGGTATGTTCTGTGTTCCTAAATATTCAAATCCGCAGGGTATAACATTCTCTGCAGATGTTGTAAAAAGGATAGCAAACCTTAATGTGAGCAGCGATTTCCGTATTATATGGGATAATGCATATATTGTTCATGACCTTACAGATACAACAGATGAGCTTGTTAATATCTTTGATGTTCTTCCTGAAAGAAATAAGAATATGGTTGTAGAGGTTGCTTCTACATCTAAAATATCTTATCCGGGTGCAGGTGTTGCTTGCCTTGCATCTTCTGTTGAGAATATTAAAGAAATTCTTAAAAGACTTACAATTCAGTCAATCAGCTATGATAAGGTCAACATGCTTCGTCACGTTAAATTCTTTAAAAATCTTGACGGTATTAAATCACATATGAAGCTTCACGCTAAAATTCTTAAACCAAAATTTGATGCTGTTATTGAAACTTTAAATTCTGACCTTGCAGGCTTGGGTATTGCAGAATGGAATGAGCCTAACGGTGGTTATTTTATAAGCCTTGATGTTACAGGTGGTAGTGCATCAAGAGTAGGCGTGCTTTGTAAAGAGGCAGGCGTTACTCTTACAAATGTTGGTGCAACCTTCCCATATGG
>JAZUMM010000061.1:0-10467 GCA_045603625.1 Acutalibacteraceae bacterium
TTAAAAATTCCTTACCGCAGAAGGCAGACATATTATAACCGTTTGCAAGTGCCTTACAGAAACAGATTATATCTGCTTCAAAGCCAAAGAAATGGTCTGAGCCTGCAAGGTCAAGACGGAAACCGCAACGTACATCGTCCACAATAAGAACAATGCCATGCTTTGTACAAAGCTCTCTGACCTCTTTCCAGAAGCCGTCAACAGGGAAAGCATTGTCAATAAAGTTACCGTGGTTATAAGGTTGAGCAATAATAGCAGCAATTTCATTTTCGTTTTCTGCTATGATTTGCTTTAAGCCCTCAATATCATCCCAACGAGCGTAAAGGTTATTTGCAACATCTTCGGGTGTAACACCGGGATAGTCGATTTTTTGAACCATCGGAGAAACGCCGTGATAGAAATTGTTAAAGAAAATAAGTTTCTTTCTGTGTGTATGTGCACGTGCTGTGAGGATAGCGCCTTGTGTAGCATCGTTACCGTTCTTTGCAAAGAATGCCCAATCTGCAGTAGCAACTGTATCAACAAGAAGCTCTGCACATTCAATCATAACTTTATCGGGAGATGTAACACAGTTGCCTTTTTTTATCTGCTCAATAGCAGCAGCATCAACGTCTTCATCACAGTAACCGAGAATATTTGGACCGTATGCACACATATAGTCAATGTACTTGTTACCGTCAACATCCCAGAAATATGAGCCTTTTGCCTTTTCGGAAAAACGAGGCCATCTGTTTACAGGAATAAACTGACCTTCTGCAGGACCTAAGTGACCATAAACACCTGCAGGGATAACCTTGGCAGCTCTTTCAAAATATTCATCTGATTTAGTTGTTTTGTATAAAGGATATTTTTTACTCATTTTAACTGCCTCCTTATCCTATATATAATGCGACTCTGTCAAGTATACGGTTGATATTATCAAGCATACTTACAAGACCGTGCATTTCAATTTTGCCTGTACCAATGCAAGCAAGAGCATTAAGCTTACCGTCAAAAAGACCGCGTGCAGTTTCAATAGAATCAAATACCATTGCAGAACGGTATGTTACAGGCGCCTTTTTAAGAGTGATAAGGCGGTGATCCTTACATACAATTTCAACCGCAGGCCCGTTTTTGATACCAACGTAAACGCTACCGTCTTCAATAGCCTTTGCGCTGAATTTACCAACCTGGTCATTATTTGCAATCTGAGAAATAGCAACACCAATGGTGTAAAGCATAAGCTTTGTGCTTCTTTCAAAGAAAACAGGGTCCTTAAGGTCTTCCTCGGAAGCTCTCATATACCTTGTAAGTAAATCTGTAAGAGCTGTAAAGGTTTTGAGAAGGAAGCCGATGTGCTGAAAGCCCTTTGAAGGAATTGGTGTTACTGTACCGTCAATAAGACCGTTGAATTTTTCACAGCTTGAGAAGGGAAGCTTAACGTCGCAGTTTGAGCAGCCCTGCTCCATACGGCATTTACCGTTTTTAAAATAAAGTGTTGCACTTGGTCCGTCTTTAACATCAAAGCCGATAGAAATCGGTTTTTTGCCCTCAAGCAGCTCCTGTGCTTCAGGTACAAGCTCGCAAAGATTCTCCAAGGTGCCTAAAATACCAAACAAATTAATGTAGGCAAGTGTTTTTGAATCCATAAGATTTTGCAAAACAAACATCCTCCTTTTTTGCATTGAACAAAATCAATTTATTATCTGTTTTATTTTAACAGAACAATGGTGTATTGTCAACAAATGGTACGGGATTTTTTATTAAACTTTTAGTGAAACTATCTACAAAAAACCGCTCAGATGTTTAAAACATCAAATTTTACAAATTTTACGGAAATAGTGCATAAATTAAATGTTAAGAATTTGTTAAACTTTCACACGTTTTTTGTGAAGTGTTGAATTTTCCTTGACAAGCATATTTTATAATGTATAATAAAAAGTGAATTAAGATTCACTTTAAGGAGGAAATATTATGGACACAAGATTTGCTATTAGTGAGTATCATGACGCTGCTGCCATAAACAAACAGCTCGACGAACTCATTAAACAACCAATCTACACAATCAAACCGGACGTTCTTAAGCAGTACGAAGAAGAGTATTACGATAAGAAATGTGCCAAAAGTAAAGAAATGATTGCAGAGGCAAAGCAGGTTATTCCGGGCGGTGTTCAGCATAACCTTGCATTTAACTATCCTTTCCCTCTTGTATTTACTAAAGCTGAAGGCATGAAGCTCTACGACGTTGACGGCAACGAATATTTTGACTTCCTTCAGGCAGGCGGCCCGACAGTTCTCGGCTCAAATCCTAAGGTAGTCAGAGATCAGGTTATTGACCTTCTTAACACTTGCGGTCCTTCAACAGGTCTTTTCCACGAGTTTGAATATAAGCTTGCAAAAAAGATTTCTGACAGTGTTGAAACTGTTGATATGTTCCGTATGCAGGGTTCAGGTACAGAGGCTTGTATGACTGCAGTTCGTGTTGCTCGTCTTGCAACAGGCAAAAAGAACATTATCAAAATGGGTGGTGCATACCACGGCTGGTCTGACCAGTTAGGCTACGGTATCCGTGTTCCCGGCTCAAAATTCACACAGGCAAGCGGTGTTCCGCTTTACCTCTTCAAGCATACACAGGAATTCTTCCCGGGCGACCTTGACGACCTTGAAAGAAAGCTTCGTGCAAACCTTTTCCGTGGCGGCACAGCTGCTGTTTTCATTGAACCAATCGGTCCTGAAAGCGGTACAACACCTGTTCCTTATGACTTCAACAAAGGCGTTGAAAGACTTTGCCGTAAATATGGTGCTCTTCTTGTATTCGATGAGGTTGTTACAGGCTTCCGTATCGGTATGGCAGGTGCTCAGGGCTACTATGGCGTTTCTCCTGACCTTACAATCTTCGGTAAGGTTATTGCCGGTGGTTATCCGGGCGCAGGCGGCGTAGGCGGTAAGAAAGAATATATGAAGTACCTCGGTGCAGGTCTTGATGATTCAGGTATGAAAATCAAAAAGGCATTCACAGGCGGTACAATGACTGCTAACCCACTTTCATGTTGTGCAGGTTACTTCACTCTTGAAGAAATTGACAGAACAAATGCTTGTCAGGTTGCAGGTCAGATGGGCGACAGACTCACAAAGGGTCTTCAGGAGCTTATTGTTAAACACAACCTTCCGTTCGTTGCATGGAACGAAGGCTCTGTTTGCCACCTTGAAACCGTTGGTACAATGCACTATTCAATTGACTGGTGCAAACCTTGGACAATTCCGGGCGTTATCTCCGCTACAAGCGAAAGAAAGAAAGAAATGCAGTACATGGGCGCTGCTTACATGGCAGAAGGTCTTGTTACTCTTGCAGGTAGCCGTCTCTATACAAACGCACAGTATACTCCTGAGCTTATTGACGAAGCTCTTACAAGATTTGACAGAGTATTTGAAAACGTTGCAGTTAAAGAAGGCTAATTAATAAAAACTAAAAAGCCACGGAAACTTCCGTGGCTTTATTTACCTAAATCTCTGAAAGGAGAAAAATAAATGGATATTTTAGAAGCAAAAAATATAGTTATTAAAGCAGGTCACGAGCTTTTAAAAGCAGGTCTTATTGTAAGAACCTGGGGTAACATCAGCTGTCGTATTAATGATAAGCAGTTTGTTATCACTCCAAGCGGTATGGCTTATGACTCACTTACTCCTGACGATATTGTTCTTGTTAATATTGCAGACTTAAGCTACGATGGTGACGTTAAGCCTTCATCTGAAAAAGGTATACACGCTTCTTGCTACGAGCTTCGCCCTGATATTAACTTTGTTATTCACACTCACCAGAAAAATGCATCTGTTGTAAGCACACTCGGTCTTGACATTAATAATATCAGCGGTGCTGCAGCAGAAATTATCGGTACAGATGTACCTTGTGCATCATACGGTCTTCCCGGTCAGCCAAAGCTTCGCGAAGGCGTAATCGGTGCTCTTAAGCGTTCAACCTCAAAGGCAGCTATTATGAAGCACCACGGTGCAGTTTGCCTCGGTACAGATTATGAGGATGCCTTCAAGGTTGCAGAAACTCTTGAAAGTGTTTGTGAGGAGTTTATTATCAAGCGTTGCTGCGAAGTTTCAGGCAAAGCAATTGACACCTTCACAGGCGTTGTTGATTACATTACAGACGTTATTAAATCAGGCGACAAATATATGCCTGCAAAGGAATTCCCTGCTTGCGACAGTGAAAGAAAAGGCGAATTTTTCTTTGTTGGTGAAAAAGATAAAAGAGCTGCTATTATTGACACAAAGAGCGGTGCATGGGTAGGCGGCGGCGAAATTCCTGATAGCGCAGATATGCACTGGGAAATTTATAAAAAAAGAGCAGATGTAAACTTCATCCGTCATACAAAAGAAGAAAACGTTGTTGCAATTTCAAGAAAGGGTAAAACAATCAAGCCTCTTCTTGACGACTTTGCACAGCTTTGCGGTCCTGTTGTTAAAACTGCAATCTTCAACCCTAACAGCACACTTAAATCAAGCAAAAAGGTTGCAAAAGCACTTGGTAAGAGAAATGCAGTTTTCCTTAAGGATAACGGTGCAGTTTGTGTTGCAAACAATCAATACAACGCAGAAGCAGTTGAGCTTGTTATGGAAAAGCACGCAAAAACTGCAGTAGGTGCAGACCTTTATGCAGAGGTTAAACCAATCGGCCCGATCGATGCTCACCTTATGAACTTTATCTATAAGATTAAGTATTCAAAAAAAGCAGGCAAATAAAACCAAAAGCCTTCCTCAAATGAACAGGATTGCTAAGGACAGTTATATTTAATAAAAACGAAATTTGGCACACAAATTTCCTGCTTGTGACAGTATAAGACAAAACTACCCGAAGAAGAGAAAACAACACTCTTTTTCGGGTAGTAATTTTTATATAGTTTTTGTATAGTGATTTTCTGTGCTAAAAGCACAGAGTGATATTTCCCTTTCGGGAAGTGATATTGAAATCTTGCGATTTCAGTGATATTTTATTCGCTATAAATTGCCGAAGGCAATATCACTTGAACTTTAGTTCAAATATCACTGCGAAGCAATATCACTCGCCGCAAGGCGAATAAAACTGCCCAAGTGTCCTTAAACACTTGGGCAATGCAGATGCTTTTAACAACCAACATATCCACTATACCATACAGAAAAAAGATTGTCAATAATTTAACACAAAGTTTTTGGGAGTGTACTTCAATTTCTCCCTTTTGAATAATTGAGGTGTTTTAACTTTGTGTAACATTGGGAATAGATTTCCGGTAAAATTCATGCTACTATATAGGTGAAGAAAGGGTGAGACCAATGTACAGGTAAAAACCTAAACCAAAATAAAAGCGAAAGCGTGGTTAAGATGTACAGGTAAAAAACCGATCTTAAAAACAAAAATCTGTAAAGGATGGGTGGATTCCAATGTTCCGGTAAAGACCTGAGACTTAAGGGTAAAATAAGTCAAGTTGAAAACCTTTAATAAAAGAACAATTGATAGATATAAAGTCATAAATATATCAAGGTTCGTAAAAAATAAAGGCTATCAACTTAAACAATGAAAGAGAGGTAAATAAAAAGATGTTAGATATTAAAATAGAACAGTAACCCTTAACTGAGAGAGTGAAAATCAGTTAAGGGTTACTTTTTTATACCTTCATTTCTTCAATTTCCTTTAAGCCTTTTCCATCATAAACAAGAGTTTTAACCTCAAAGCCTTTAAAATCAAGTGTTATTGTTGCAGAATTCAGGATGAATTCTGTTTTTTCTTTTTCAGGCTTATCATTAATGAATCTTAAAATATAATTTTCAGATTCATTCATCTTTTTAAAGGAAGTAAGAACAATATTTTTATTAAGAATTTTTATATCAAATGCCCTTGCTTTTGCACTTCTTTCAATAGGAAAAACGTTGCAAGCATATGCAGGCGTTGTAAACTCCTGCGAAAGCCTTTCAAGCTCCTCTTCCTTTGCAATTAAAAGACGGAAGCTGAAGCTTCTTTCTTCCATATCAATTTTATGAGTATAACGGTCTAAGGGTATAAGCTGCCTGTCGCAAATAGGATGGGCACAATAAGTAGCGGTTCTTAAAAGTGACATTTCCAGAACACCGTCACTGTATTTTGAACCGTAGGTACCTTTATTGAAAAGAGCAAGGCACTCGTTTTCACCCTTAAGGTAAACGTATCTTTGGGCAACACATTCCCTGCCATTCATATATAGAGGTTGCGTACCGAAAGCAGTCTGACCACGGTATTCACCGCTGAAAGACGTTGGTAAGCATAAACGGTACATTTTATTTATTTCACCTGCAAAAAGGTCAACCTTAACATCAAGCTCACCTGTTGCCTTGTGAATTGTATATTCAATTCTTGCTCTTGAATTGTGAAGCTTAAAAAAGCTTTCTGCACGAAGTATAATTGCACCGTCTTCTATTATTTGCACACTATCCATCCCTGCAAAAACACCATCAGGCTTTTTCATTAAAGAAAATTTTTGCGGATTTGTGCCGAGTGCGGTAAGCTGATGGTCTGCCATTCCCCACGGGTCTGCATTATCATCATAAGCGCACAGGTAAAACGCCTCGTTATTAACATATTCCTTGCCGTCTTTTTTATAAGAATGTAAAAGACCGCTTTCCTTGCTGATTTCAATATATGTATTTTCGTTTTCAAATACAATATTATCTTGAAGCTTTTTCTTTAAAGCCTCTTTTTTATCAACAAATTCCACGTAAACACTAAAGCGAGAAATTGCCATAGGCTTAAGACCTGCACGGAATATTACCCGCTTACGCCAGTCAAGGTTAAGGTGACTTGTTTCTTTTACAAATTGTGCAGGAATCTCATTACCGTTACCGTCAAAAACTTTGAATGAAGATACAATATCATCTGACCAATTCTGGTCGGCTAACATAAATTCACATTCAATTTCTGTTTCCCATTCATAAGGATTGGGATTAAAAACAAGTATGGGATACTCGCCATCTTTTGCCTTGGGCTCTGCAGAGGTTAAAGCAAAATACGCCTTTGCACGGAGCTTATTAAGAATATTTCTGCCGTGTGATAAAATCATTAAGCCGTTTTCTTCGCCTGCTTTTATGCTGGAGCCTGGCAAAACATCGTGAAACTCTGCCGTGAGCAAATCTTCTGTTGCCTCGTAAAATTCCTTTTCGGGATAAGCTATAAGACCTTTTAGAGCTGCCACAGAGCACATCTTTTCAGTCATATATAAATTATCTTCGTATTCTGCATGCGCTTGTTTTATTTTTGAAACACTGGTGTAGCAGCCCGGCATACTTATTGTAAAAGAATTTTTGTGGACGTTTTCAGGGTTAATTTCGTCAAAAAACTCTTCAGGTGTAGAGTGACAAATTGTATTTTCACTTGTTTCTATAAGAGCTTTAATATCCCTTAAATCTTTTCGTGACGGTCCACCACCGTGATTACCAACACCCCACATAATACATTCTGTTTCATGCTCTGATTCTTCTGTAAGACGATTAATTTTTTCAGTTGCTTTGCCAAGACCTGAATTATATCCTCTGAGTGCGGCAAGCTTAACCTGACTACCGTCAAAGCCCTCCCACAAAAGATGTGTATCAGGAACAGGATCATCACCTTTACGGACGATTATGCAATTTTTCTGACCGCATTTTTTCATAATCTGCACAAGACCCGCAGTATGACCAAAAGCATCTACGTTATATGCAGTTTGGGAAAAAACACCAAATTTTTTTGTGAAATAATCCTTACCGAATTGAATCTGACGAATAAAGCTTTCACCACAAGGCATATTACAGTCAGGCTGAAGGTACCAGCCACCAATTATTTTCCACTTACCTTCTTTAACGTGGCGCTTAATATCTTCAAATAAATCGGGAGCATACTCTTCTATATATTTGTAAAGCGTTACCTCGTTATGACAAAAAACATAATCAAATTCATCGCACAAATCAGAAGCAGATTTAAATGTTGAAAGTGCGCTTGCTGCACCCTCTTCCCATTCCCATTGCCATATAGGGTCAATATGCGCATTACAGATAAGATGAATTTTTTTAGACATATTAAAACTTCCCTTTTATTTTTTAGAATTCACAAAATCAATCATACGTAACCAGTCAAGACGACTGAAGTAATGTAAGCCCTTTCGCATATGAAAAGCAATGTCACCATTTATAAAAACATCATCAATCCGTGGTGCTCTGTTTTCATAATTTATGCCGTTTTCGAAAGCATCGCTTGCCGCAATACAAGAAAGATATTGTGAATACGGGTCTGCCCATTTATCTTCAGAGGCGCTGCCAAGCATTACATAACGCGGAGCAATTGCAGCTAATAAATAATGCTGGTCAAAAGGCATATTATTTTCATTGTTAATGTACTTTTTGTAATTTTCGCAAAACCAGAACGGAAAATTTTTGCAAATATCCTGCACACGCTCACCTGTTGTGCCTCTTGCGAGAGCATCACCTGAACAGCCCGCATCATTAGAATAAGCAAATTTGAATCTTTCATCTGTTGCCGCAGTAAGAAGAGCAGTTTTACCTAAACGGGAATGACCACACACAATTGAACGTGATAAATCAAGCTTATCTTCATTAAGCTGTGCATAATCCATCAGGCGTTGATTTGCCCATGCCCACATTGCAATTTTACCGCAGTCATCTGCCTTTCTTGTACCATCAGGGAAAAGAACACCTGCAAAACCGCTTGTAAAATCGTTATCGTCTTTTGTAATATCATTATAATAAACAGATAAAACTGCAAATCCGTTATCTACAAGCTCCTCTGTGGGCATATATCTGTCAGGATTTTCAGGACGGAAGTTCATATGAATAAAAAACGGATGCTTTTTGTCATCTGCAGGAAAGGTTGCAAGAAACGGGAATGAAAAATCCTTGCCGTTAACAACACATTTTGCAGTAACTCTGCAGCAATAAGCATTGCCTGCACAGAAATTAGGTATTACACCTTCCTCAGTTTCAAATGATATACTTTCGGGAAGAGGCGGCATATTTCCATATTCTTCCTTCAAAATAATACTTAACATTTCTTCACGGGATTTAAGTGGCGGAAGATTCCTTTTTTCAAGCTCAGTTTTTATCATATAATCAACTCCATACGTAAAAATCTAATATTGTGCGATAGCTTTCGAGCCAGCCGAAATCAATGGTTTAAAACGAGTATAGATACCATAAGGTGACTAAATCGCAAAACTCGCATTTTTTAAGCAAAAAACTTAAAATGCAGGAAAAATTGATGAAGTTTGTGATTTAGGTGCCGACGTTGTATATGGATACTACAAGGTGACTAAATCGCAAAATTCGCAATTTTTTAAGCCAAAAACTTAAAATGTAGAAAAATTGATGAAGTTTGTGATTTAGGAACCGACGTTGTATATGGATACTACAAGGTGACTAAATCGCAAAATTCGCAATTTTTCAAGTTATTCGCCCAAGATTTGTTTAAGAAAGGGCTCTATAACGGTTGCCATCCTGTAAAATCCCAGGTCATTAGGATGACAACGGTCGCTGGTACAGGCGTGACGGTCGGTATCACCAAAAAATGTTTCACCATCAATAAAATAAACGTTTTTATCGCCACGAGCAAGAGCATTCTGATATGTTTTGTAAATAATTGCTCTTCTCTGAGGTGCAACAGGGTCATAATCAAAGTCGGGCTTTGTCATCATAACAACAGGCAAATCGGGATTCTTTTCTCTGATTTTCAAAAAGAATTTTTCGTGAGTTTTCTCTAAATGTGCCACGTCGGGAGCGTTATGGTCATAATCATAAACAAAAATACTCATAGGAATAGTATTTATAAAATCAGCCATTTCTATTTCACCTTTGGCACCACCTGAAAAACCCAGATTATAATAGTCAATGTCAAGATGTTGACTGATTAATGCGCTATACACGTTTGTAATGCGACAGCTATGACCGCCTTCTGTTATAGATGAGCCGTAAAAAAGCATCGGAGGATATTTGTAAGGAGTCGGAGCCTCAACAATTGCATCATTTTCAACAGAAACTCTGATATCTTTTACTATTTCATTTCTCGGAAGCCATAAGGTAACATCCTCCATAGTTGAATCCTTTGCAATTTCACCCTGACAGAATTTTGTTTCGTAATCAGGCGGACATACAAGACCTGCAAAGCGGGCATTTTTTCGCTCACCAATCATAACGGTTATGCTCTGAGCAGAAATCATCGGCATACCCGAATCCCAATGAAGTGTTTCAAGCTCCATTGTTACTATAATTTTTGTAGAATTTGTACGGAAGCAAATTCTTGCACCAGGGCAACGTCTACCCATAAAATCAAGAGTCGGCACAGCTTTGCGCACCTCTTCAGGTAACCTTTCAAGCTTACCGTTTTTTTCAAAAAAAGGAACACCGTGCACCTCTAACGGACTGTCTTTATAGCTATACGTTTTCATTATTATTCTCCACCTTGTAACCATAGGGTGAAAGGAATTATCCGAA
>JAZUMM010000062.1:0-3141 GCA_045603625.1 Acutalibacteraceae bacterium
CTCATCAACGTTATTTCTGCCGAGCTTAATATCCTCGTGAACGGGAATTGATTCAACAACATCAAAAATAAGACCGTTTTCTTCACATTGCTTTTTCATTTTGGCAATGCTTTCTTCAGGCCATACTTCACCGGGTTTAACATCGTAAACTGCACTTACAATACTGCGCATATTTGGAATCTGGCGAATGTACTCAAGTGAAATAGGGTCACTTTCGCCATACCAACGGAATGACATTTTCATATGGTTCCCTCCGCATTTATTTTATATACTTATATTATAGTATAACACAAAAATTTCGCAATAGAAAAATATATGTTTTTCATCGCAAAATTTTTGTGTTATTTTTAAAGTTAGTATTATTTCTTTTTCTTACCGCCAAAGAAGCCTTTCTTTTCTTCAGGTTTAATAGGTGAGTTGCCCATTGTTTCGTTGAATTTTAAAAGGGCTTCCTTTTGTGCAGCGTTAAGGTTACGTGGAACGTCAACAATGATTTTTACAAGCTGGTCGCCACGACGTGAAGAATTAAGAACAGGTATGCCTCTGTTCTTGAGCTTGAATACAGAGTTTGGTTGTGTACCTGCAGGAAGGTCGTATTCAACAAAGCCATCTAAGGTAGGAACACGCAATGTATCACCAAGTGCGGCTTGAACGTAGGTAACCTTCATATCGTACCATACGTTGTATCCGTCTCTCTTAAAGGATTGGTGAGGCTTTACTGTAACGCCGATTTTTAAATCTCCGGCAGGTCCGTTGTTCAAACCGCAGTTACCTTCGCCACGCATTGTAACTATCTGACCATCATCAATACCTGCAGGAATGTTAACCTCTTTTTTGTGTGTTTTGCGTATTCTGCCCACGCCCTTACAGCGTTGGCAAGGATTTGTGTTGTAAGTACCTTTACCGCCACAATGCTGACAAGTTTTAGCGGTACTGATTGTGCCGAAAGGTGTTCTTTGTTGAACATTAATCTGACCGCGACCGTTACATTCAGGACAGGTCTGGGGAGCAGAGCCTTTTGCGGCACCTGAGCCGTGACACTCGTCGCAGGACTCAATTTTTTGATATTCTACTGTTTTTTTGCAACCTTTGGCTGCTTCTTCAAATGTAATATATATATTTGTTGCAATATCGCTGCCTCGTTTTGGCGCATTGGGATTAGAACTTCTGCCACCGCCGAAGCCTCCGAAGAATGAGCCGAATATGTCCCCAAGGTCAAATTCCATTCCGTCACCAAAACCGCCAAAGCCACCAAAACCGCCTTGACCTGCACTATAGCTTGGGTCAACGCCTGCAAAACCGAAGCGGTCGTACTTTTCTTTCTTTTCTGCATCGGAAAGAACCTCGTGTGCTTCGTTTACTTCTTTGAATTTGGCAGCAGCCTCTTCTTTGTTATCGGGGTTAAGGTCAGGATGGTATTTTTTAGCAAGTTGACGATATGCCTTTTTTATTTCGTCAGGTGTAGCGTTTTTGGAAAGCCCCAGCACCTCATAATAATCTCTTTTATCTGCCATAATAAAATCCTTTTAAGACGGCTCCTTTTTGGGAGCCGCCTTTTAAATTAATTAGTCAACGTCTGTAAAATCAGCCTCTGTGTAGTTGTCGCCTTGTGCACCTGCATTAGCATCAAAGCCTGCTGCTGCATTTGGGTCAAAGCCTTGTGCTTCGCCTGCAGCTTTGTAAAGCTTTTCTGAAATTTCGTAGAATTTCTTCTGAAGGTCTTCTTGCTTTGCTTTGATTGCTTCAATGTCTGTGCCCTTGAGAGCTTCTTTGAGAGCATCTGCTTTAGCAGTGATTTCTGTTTTGTCTGCTTCGTCAAACTTGTCGCCGTTTTCTGAAAGAAGCTTTTCGCATTCAAATACCATCTGGTCTGCACCGTTGCGGATATCAACTTCTTCTTTGCGTTTCTTGTCTTCCTCTGCAAACTGTTCAGCTTCTTTAATAGCTTTTTCAATATCATCCTTGCTCATATTTGAAGATGCAGTAATTGAAATTGATTGCTCTTTACCTGTACCAAGGTCTTTTGCGGAAACGTGAACAATGCCGTTTTCGTCAATGTCAAATGTAACTTCAATCTGAGGTGTACCGCGACGTGCAGGAAGGATACCGTCAAGGTGGAACATACCAAGAGTTTTGTTATCTCTTGCAAATTCTCTTTCGCCCTGAAGAACGTGGATTTCAACTGATGTCTGATTATCTGCTGCAGTTGAGAATACCTGACTTTTCTTTGTTGGGATAGTTGTGTTTCTTTCAATGATTTTTGTGCAAACGTTACCGAGAGTTTCGATACCGAGTGAAAGAGGAGTAACGTCAAGAAGGAGAAGACCTTTAACGTCGCCGCCAATAACACCTGCCTGAAGAGCAGCACCGATTGCTACACATTCATCAGGGTTGATGCCCTTGAAAGGCTCTTTGCCTGTGTATGATTTAACTGCATCCTGAACCGCAGGGATTCTTGATGAACCACCAACCATAAGAACTTTGTCAAGCTCGGAAACCTTAAGACCAGAGTCTGAAATAGCCTGACGAACAGGAGCCATAGTTGCTTCAACAAGGTCTGCAGTAAGTTCATTGAATTTTGCTCTTGTAAGAGTTGTGTCAAGATGGAGAGGGCCTGCTTCTGTCATTGTGATGAAAGGAAGGTTGATTGCAGATGAAGTTACGCCTGAAAGCTCAATTTTTGCTTTTTCTGCAGCTTCTTTGAGTCTCTGCATAGCCATTTTATCGCCGGAAAGGTCTGAGCCTGTTTCTTTTTTGAATTCGGCAACGAGCCAGTCAATAATTCTTTGGACAAAGTCGTCACCACCGAGTTTGTTGTTACCTGCAGTAGCAAGAACTTCCTGAACACCTTCGCCCATTTCAATGATTGAAACGTCAAATGTACCGCCGCCAAGGTCATAAACCATACCCTTCTGGTCATTTTCTTTATCAATACCGTAGGCGAGAGCAGCTGCAGTAGGTTCGTTAATGATTCTTTTTACTTCAAGACCTGCGATTTTACCTGCGTCTTTTGTTGCCTGACGCTGTGAGTCTGTAAAGTAAGCAGGAACTGTAATAACTGCTTCTGTAACCTTATCACCAAGGTAGCTTTCTGCATCAGATTTAAGCTTTGCAAGAATCATAGCAGAAATCTGCTGAGGT
>JAZUMM010000063.1:0-4564 GCA_045603625.1 Acutalibacteraceae bacterium
ATTATTTATTGTAACCTCGGTAGGCTGAGCATAGTAAATAATATCTTTAATAATATCATTGGCAACGCCTATTGTCGGAATAGAACCGTCTATTGAATAAACTGCATAAAGCTTATTAACAACGCCTTCAATCTGGCGGACATTATTTTTAAGCCTTTCTGCAATAAATTCAATAACATCATCGGGAATATTCATTTCAAAGGCTTGTGCTTTACGGCGTATAATTGCAATACGTGTTTCAAGCATTGGTGGTTGAATATCTGCAAGAAGACCCTGAACAAAACGTGAACGCAATCTTTCTTCAAGAGTAGGAATATCCTTAGGCGGACGGTCAGATGTAAGAACAATTTGCTTACCTTGGTTTATAAGTGCCTCAAATGTGTAGAAAAATTCTTCTTGAGCAACACTTGTTTTACCGATAAACTGAATATCGTCCATAAGTAAAATGTCTGCATTTCTGTATTTGTTATGAAATTCAGACATATTTTTTTCACCCATATGGTTAATCATTTCGTTCAAGAAATTTTCACCACTTGTGAAAAGAATATTCATTGTTGGTCTTCTGTTTTTAAGCTCTGTTTTAATTGCTTTAAGAAGATGAGTTTTGCCAAGACCGGATTCACCGTAAATAAAAAGCGGATTATGTACACTACCCGGATTATTTGTAACTGCAACTGCTGCAACGTACGCAAACTGGTTTGTTGAACCAACAATAAAGTTATGAAATGTAGGTTCAAAATTCTTCGGGTCAAACTCGTGAGATTGTGAAGTAGTTTGAACAGGTGCACTACTTGCCTCTTTTGCAATAATTTCTTGCATTTGCTGTTCTTTTTCATCTACTGTAATTTCAACATTTACAGTAAAGCCAAGAACTTGAGAGGTAGCAGTTTTAATTTCATCCTTAAATCTGCTGTCTATAATATTTTTTTTGAATTGTGAAGATGCTTCAAGCACTAAAGTTTCACCTTCAAAGGAAACAGGCACAAGTGTCTTTATCCACGTAGACATTATTGCCGTTGAAACCGAACCGGTCATTTCTTGAATAATTGCTGACCAGAGTTCATAAATGTTATCCAAAATTTTCACCCCTGAAAAATTTTAAAATTCTTAAAAAATTGCATATATAAGTATATATATATTATAATATATATAATCTATTATAGTATATCACACGTAATAATAGATTGCAACCTTGTTTGAAAAATAACTGACAAAAAATGTTCAAAAACATAAGAAAATTATGGAAATTGTTTAGAAATAATTAATTATTTTTATGTTGCTTTTTTTTACTACATAATGTAATATTTAATTTAGAGTAAAATACTTAAATTTTGTATAATTTTAAAAGAAAAGAGAATAAAATGGACTATAAAAAATATATCTGCCCTGTTTGCAGAAACAATTTTAAAGAAGACGATGATGTTGTTGTTTGCCCTGATTGCGGTACACCTCATCACCGTGCTTGTTGGTTTGAAAACGGTAAATGTTTTAATCACGCTTCACACGGCAAAGAAGAAATAGTTTTTGAAAAAACAGAAGATAAAACTGATGAAAAAGCTGAAAAAATAACTGCTGAATTTTCTCACGTTGAAGGCTCAGTTAACGAAAAGGCAGAAGATAGTGATTTTGTTTTTAAACCAAATGACCCTGAGCTTGCGGTAAATCCGTCCTCCACTATTTTAATAAACGGCAGGGAAGCCTTTTATTATCAGATTTCAGTAAGAAAAAATATGAAATATTATATTCCTACTTTTTCTCTTATTTCTGATTCAAAATCAAAGGTTTTTTCGTGGAATGTAGCAGCATTTTTTGTTCCGCTTGCATGGTCATTCTACCGTAAAATGTACAAGCTTGCAGCAATAATGCTTGCTGTTTATACAGTAGTTTTCGGTATTATGGCGTACTATAATTTTACCGATAAATCTTTTTCTGAAATTTCTGAGCAATGCTACCAAGAAGACCCGGCTTATGCCGAAAAGGTTATGCTTTCTCTTATGGGAAGAGATGTTGTTTTAACAGAAAATCAGCAAAAATATATTGAAGAAATGCAAAAAGAGCGAGTACCTCAGCCACTTGCAATTTCAATAAATATGGTTTTGATTGCAAGCAAGATTCTTATTGCTTTAAATGCAAATAAGCTATATTTGAAAAAAATAACTCAGACCATAAAAAAGGGTGAGGATAAAGGTCTGAGAGGAGAGCTTTTGAAATTTTACGTATATAAAAAGGGCGGAACACTTCCGTTAATACTTGCCGTTATTATCGGTATTACGGAAATGACCCTATTTTAATTTTTTATTGAGGAAATGTTATGCATACACCATTAGCAGACAGAATAAGACCGCAATCTTTAGATGATATTGTAGGTCAGAAGCATTTAATAGGTGAGGGTAAACCACTGAGAAATATTATTGAATCAGGGGAATTACCAAATATGATTTTTTACGGGCCGTCAGGTACAGGCAAAACAACTCTTGCCAGAATGATTGCTCAAAAAACAGACCGTACCTTACGTAAGCTTAACTGTACAACTGCAAGTACACAGGATATAAGGGATATTGTAAACGACCTTAATGCCTTTACCGCGCCAAACGGTATTTTATTGTACCTTGATGAGATTCAATATTTTAATAAACGTCAGCAGCAAACCTTGCTTGAGTACATAGAAAACGGTTCAATTACACTTATTGCATCTACAACGGAAAATCCTTATTTTTACGTTTACAGTGCAATATTAAGCCGTTCCTCTGTTTTTGAATTTAAATACGTTACACCTGAAGATGTTGAGGGTGCGGTAAACAGGGGATTTAGCCTTCTTGCACAGGAAAAGGGCGAGATTTTTAATATAGAAGAGGGAGTTTCTTATCATATTGCTCAGGCTTGTGGCGGCGATGTTCGTAAATCTCTTAATGCGGTTGAGCTTTGTGTTCTGGCTGCAAAAAAACCCCTTGAAAATGAGGAGAGAGTTATTACTCTTGAAAGTGCAAAATCTCTTACTCAAAAAAGTGCTATGCGTTATGACAGAGAAGGCGATGAGCATTACGATATTTTATCTGCCTTTCAGAAATCAATGCGTGGCTCCGATGCAAACGCGGCAATTCATTACCTTGCACGTCTTCTTGAAGCGGGCGATATGACTTCTGCAATACGTCGTCTTTTAGTTTGTGCGGCAGAAGACGTAGGTCTTGCGTATCCTATGATTTTGCCTATTGTTAAAGCTGCAACAGATATTGCCTTGCAGGTCGGTATGCCCGAAGCACGTATTCCTTTAGCAGATGCAGTTGTTCTTGTGTGTAATTCACCTAAATCCACAACCGGTCACGATGCTATTAATGCTGCAATGGAGGATTTGCAAAAAGGCAAAAGCGGTCCTATTCCGCGCCAACTTCAGAATAAGCATTTTGACGGTGATGATGCACAGGTTAAAGGGCAGAATTATAAGTATCCTCATGCTTATCCTAATCATTGGGTAAATCAGCAGTATCTGCCGGATATTCTTAAGGATGCTCAGTATTATTCTTTTGGCGACAATAAGCAAGAGCAGGCAGCCAAAGAATATTGGGATAAAATAAAAAAATAGGAGATTTTATTTATGAAAAAGAAACTTTCAGCATTATTCCTTTGCGTAGTTGTTTTTATCTCTGCTTTTTGCGTAACTGCATTTGCGGAAGATGACATTATATTGGATAATTCCTGTTTTTATGTAGAAATTCCCAAAGGTTTTAATTACGATACAACTTGGTCAGATAATTATTATTTAGAAAATGAAAAAATGTATACAACTGTTGAGTTTATTGCATTTGGTAACATTATGTTTCCTGAAGGTGTAAAAAATGAAGACGGTAAGCATATTGAAAATGTTGTTAAAAGGGAACTTGGCTTATATTCTTATAAAATTAAGTTTGTTGATAAGGTTAAAATTAACGGCATTTCCGTGGCAGTTGTAGGCTACGATGATGAATTCCAGACAGAGCATAATATTTATGTTTATGCAACCAAAGAAAATGTGTGTCTTGTACATTTTACTTTATATGAGCTCGACGGTGAAGATAAGCTTATTGATAAAATTCTTTCATCATTTGTAATTAACGGTACATATTTTGATGGTGAAACACCTGAAAATCCTCATGATTTCAGCAATTCTGAGAATTATTATAAGGCAGTAGATAAATATTCTGCAGATTATTATGATGACAGTGCTGCTTTTAATGAGTCTTTTGGCGGTATTTTTGCATTATTGGGATTTCTTGTATTATCAGGTCCTGTGATTGTTATTTTACTTATTGTTTTCATTGTTCTTTGGAGAAAACAAAAGAAGATTGTTAAAGAGTATGAAGATATTTTCGGACCTATTGGTGTTGCTCAAGCTCAATTTAACCGTTTTAGCGCTATGAACGGCAATTTCGGCGATTTTAACTCACAAGAAACAAATAACCCTCAAAATCAAAATACATTCAATAACGAGCCTTTTGTGGATAATAACTTCAATAATATTCAGAATAATAATTCTGAAAATGGCTCTGTTTATAATAATAACGGTGAAAAATCACAAGCAATGCTTAAC
>JAZUMM010000064.1:0-6066 GCA_045603625.1 Acutalibacteraceae bacterium
TTCATCAAAAAAGACATCTGTTTCGTCACCGGGAGTATATTCACCAATAACCTTTTCGCCATCTTTAAAGCCGTCATTAACAACAATTGTTTCATCGACCCATGACCTATCATCATCATTTTCAATTATTGTACCGTTTTCATCAATTTCATCCTCTGCAAAATCATCTTTTCTTGCTTTGATGAATATAACCGCAATTGTTACAATAATTGCTACCACAGCCACAGCACCGATTACATACGGAATAACAGATTCTTTTTCTTCTGTCTGTTCTTTTTCCGGCATAGCCTCAAACCTTACAGCTACAACAACATCACCATAAGGCATTGTAAACGAAAGTATATCTGTACGTTCACCATTTATAGTCACACTACCCGGAACGATACGCATTCCATCATCAGGAGTAACGTTTATTCTTACAGGTTCACCGGGACTTGCAGCAGACGGATTAACCTCTACTTTACCACCCGGAGCCTGCCTTACAGTAATATTAAAAACTACTGCATTAGGGTCCGGTACCCATTTTGCATAAAGAACCGTACCTTCTTGAGCAAAATCCGCATTAAAATTCCACAACTCTTTAAATTCAGAATCCTTATACCAACCATCAAAAAGGAAGCCTTTTCGTTGAGGGTCGGCAGGTTTTGTGATTAACTCAGGCTCAGAAGCAGGAGTTGACGGCTTACGCTCAGAACCGTCATTAAACTCAAACCAAATAACATACATACCCTCAGGAATATTTAATTTTGTTGTTGATGGTTTGCTGACAGTTGTTGCTACTGTTACTTGTTCTGTCACATCTACCGGTCTGTTTTGAGTTATGTTTTGATTCTGCTGTGGTCTTTGCTGAGGTCTCACCTGATGTTCAGTTTCATCATCTTCATCATAATCATTTTTTGAACCGGACGAGTCATTTGTTGTACCATTCTGAGTTTGTGTCGGATTTTCGGGATCACCTGAACCGGATGAAGTCGTAGAAGATTCTTCGGATTCAGGTTCAAAATCATCGTCAGCTTCAAAATCATCATCCGGATCAGTTGTACTACCGGAATCCGACTCTGTACTACTGCTAGTTTCTCCGCCATCAACTATAAAATCATCAGTTGATGGTTCTGTTGCATAAACAGGAACACTGCCGAGAACAAAACAAGCAATAACAAGTAATAAAATTAAAATTTTACATTTTTTATTTTTCATTGCCATAACCCTACTTTTAATATGTTGAATCCATATTTTCATTAACAACCTCTTCAACTACCTTCTGATAAGTTGAATTGTTAATTTTTTCCTGAAGAAGTGAATAGAAACGGTCTTCATCAATAGGAAGAGAAACTGTTTCACCAAGCCATGATGATAGAAAAGCTGCGTTAGAAATTGTAAGACCGTTAATGCCTTCCTGACCTGAAGCAGTCATTGGCTCATCACGAAGAATTGCGGCAGCAAATTTATTCATAACCTCAATATGCTGGTCGTTTCTGCCATCAAGCTCTACTTCATAAGTTTTATACTCAATAGATGCAAAGCCTTCTTTTGCATTTTTTGTATATTCATCTGTACCGGTTACTAATTCATATACTGTAAGCTTACCATCTTCGCAAATAAGCTTTGCCCTGTCAAGAGTGATTTCAAGACGGTTTGTACCGGGATAATCACCTGTTGTTGTAATAAAGGTACCTGTTGCACCATTAGGGTATTGAGCATAAATCATAACGTCATCCTCAACCTCAATATCGTGCCATTTACCCTCATGACAGATTGCAGTAATTTTTTCAGGCATACCGCAAATCCATTGCCACAAGTCAAGCTGATGAGGACACTGGTTAAGAAGAACACCGCCGCCTTCACCTGACCATGTTGCACGCCATCCACCTGAATTATAATATGCCTGTGTTCTATACCAGTCAGTAATTATCCATGTTACTCTTTTAAGGTCACCGAACTCTTTACTGTCCACAAGCTCTTTTGCCTTTCTGTAAAGGCAATTTGTACGTTGGTTAAACATAATACCAAACTTTTTATCAGACTTATCTGCAACTGCATTCATTTCACGCACCTGCTTTGTATACACACCCGCAGGTTTCTCACTCATAGCGTGAAGACCTTTATTTAATGCCTCTATAACAAGCGGTGGATGGTCATAGTGAGGAGTTGCAACAAGCACTGCATCAACATCACCTGAGTCCATGAGAGCTGATGCTGTTGAATAAGTATTAACCTCAGGAAGCTGCTCCTTCGCCCAATCTAATCTGTCAGGCTTAATATCTGCAACTGCAGTAATTATAAATTCGGGCATAGCACCTTTAAGGTAATTTTTTATATGGCTTGAACCCATATTACCTACACCGATAATACCTAACCGTACCTTTTCCATAAAATATATCTCCTTTGATAAAATAACGTATATATTATATTCTAAATCAAATACTGTTATTGAGGTGATACCATGAATAACAATAAAAAAAACAAAGTTGACGAAGTAATTGACGCCTATAAAAACCTTGACAAAAACATAAAAAGTGACGTAGACGGCTCATACACAGGGGTCCCCCTGGATGGTAGCCTGCAACCAGTGCAGGATGCAGACGATTTATGATTTGTGCTTTTTATTTCTGCTTTTAATAGCGTGATTACCGCTTACTGCAAGAATCGAAACTACTGTAAAAAAAGCTTGCAACAATAAAATTGCACCACAACTGAGGTTTTGTAACCCCGATACAAACGATAATATAGCAACAACTGCCAGGCTTATGCCCATAGCACAAATTTGGAAGGTGCTGAGCAACTGCTTTGCTTCACCTAATGAAAGCGCACTTTTTATTGCATAAAGGAAGCTACCTGCCTTACCATCATGAGTAAGCACGGCATCAGACGCGGTTGTTGTTTCTTTTACATATGACCTGTAAACATCACCGGATACAGCTGATAAAATTTTCACTCCGCTTTGATTAATATTAACCTTTTCAGCGACCATTTCATCTGTAATATTTGCATCATCTGAACGGATAAGCAATGAAATACTATATTCTTCAATTTTTCTTAAATAAGCACTGTGTTTTACATCCACATCATAAGAAATAATAAATACAGCCGCCGCCTTACCGTCAATTGCAAGATAAAGAGGATACCTGCCCTCTTTAAGATGCTTAGTAATTAATGCAGTATCCGGAATATCTACATTATGATTTCTTAACAAATCAGCATTACCCACAAGGATTCTGCGGTTAAAAATCCACGCTGAAAGCCCTAATTTATCTTCGTAAGCCAAGGTATCAACAGGCGGAAGAAGTGAAGTTTCACCAACAATAACACGTTTAAACAAGTTACCTAAAGGTCCGCCTGAAGCTATTGCAAGAGTTGCAGTATAAATTATTGCCTCATCAATCTGAATATCATAAAAAGGATGTATGCCGTAAACGTTACCGCCGTTTGACTCAAACACATCACAGGAGTCAAGTACAACAGCATTTGCTCCGTCACACAATCTGTAAGCTTGCCAGCCTGAAAGCATTGCACCGTTTTTACGAAGTTTGCGGCAAACCTTAGTAATTGCAATACATTCAACCAATGGTGCAAAATACGGTACGCCTACACAAACAACACCGCAAAATGCAGTTATGCAATTACGTATATCCTTTGTAACAAGAAGTGTTATTGCACCCACAAGAAGTGCTGCACCAACACTTATAGGAATCAAGGTTTTGCTGATATCATTTGAAGGGTAATACTTTTGAGATAATTCAATAAATCTTCTCGGGAACAAGGTTTTTTGAGAAGAAATAACCTCAGGCTCATCTAAAAGAAGACCTCTGCCTATTTCAAAAGCAGTTTCTTTTTTTTCTATATAGTTTATTGTATACAGATTTTCATTTGAAGAAACATCTTCAAAATTTTCCGCTATACGTTTTATTTCAAAATAATCTGCCGTTGCATTTAAAGACAACGCAAAAACGGAAGATGCCATAAACAAGCTCACACCTGTTTCAAACGGTGCATCTGTTGACAAAAGTACAAGGCATTGAATAAGGCAAGCAACAAGAGCAACAAATACCCCTGTATTTTTATTAAATCTGAAGCCCTTAATCGCTTTAATTCCATCAACAACATTGCCTATATTGAACAATACCGGAACAATGGCAAAAGCAATTGAAAGAATTATATACCCTGCACCACCAAAAGAAATATCCTTTGTAAAAAGTGATATAAGCAACAACGCTAAAGTAAATATATAACCACTTATAATCCCCATAAGTGCAGATGTTTTTTTCTTTTTTAAATAATACTTTACTTTATATTTATCATCAGTTGTACGGTATTCATCTGTACCGTAACGTTTAATTTCTTCCTTTGCCTCTTCCTCTTTAATTTCACTTGTGATTGTAAAAGAGCTTACCTTTTCCTTTCTTTTTCTTTCAAGCTCCTCTTCAACACTTCTTTCATCAACAATTTCAACATCATCTTCTGTATGAAAGCCCTCAAGTGAAAGCTGAACGTCATCCTCTTCCTCTTCAATTTCAAAATCGTGAGCATCACCGTCTGTAACGGCAAGAGAGCGTAATGCGATAGTTTTTGTATGCTTTTTATCATCGAAAACCATTGTTTTATCGCTCACGTCATCAGATACCTTATTATCAGGAACAAGATGAGGAACAGGTGTGAAATCCGCAGTTGCGGCAAAGTTACTTTTTTTCTTTACAAAACCGCCTCTTTCATATTTTTGTTCCTCTAAAGGCACAAGAACGTGCTCTGCGGTTTTTTCAAGATTCTGGATAGGCTTATTAAAAAACTTATCTCTGTATTTTTCACTAACAAAACTACCGTACACCTGAGGCTCTGCAACGCTATCAGATTTTTCAACAGTTTCGGTAATTATGTTATGTTTAATATTTTCGTTGTAAGCAGGTCTCGGATTGAACGGTGCTTTTTTAGGTGTGGGAGCAACCTCTTCAACATCCTCTGCCGAATTTTCTTCACGAGGAAGCATACCACTATCCTGCAACAATTCGTCTATTTCTTCCAAAGACCATCTTCTTGGTGTTTTGTTTTCTTCAAACATCTGTTTAATCACCCTACGTTATATGTCACGTTGTTTTGAAATTTCGTACATAAGTATGCCTGCTGCAACAGAAGCATTAAGTGAATTGATTTTGCCCTTCATCGGCATTGAAAGAACAACGTCACATTTTTCTTTAACAAGTCTGCCGACGCCTTTACCCTCAGAGCCGATAACAAGAGCCACAGCACCTTTAAGATTTGCATTATAGAAAGGCTCACCGTCCATATCAGCACAATACACCCACAAGCCCTTGGCTTTTAAATCCTCAAGTGTCTGTGGAATATTTGTAACGCGGGCAACGTGCATAAATTCTACTGCACCTGCACTTGTTTTTGAAACAGTAAAGCTTAAGGATGCACTTCTTCTTTTAGGAACAATTACACCGTGAGCGCCTGAAGCTTCAGCCGTTCTTATAATTGCACCTAAATTATGCGGGTCCTCAATTTCATCACAAACTATAATAAACGGAGGCTCGTCACGCTCCTCAGCAGTTGCAAAAATATCATCAATTGTTGAATATGCTTTTACTGCGCCAACAGCAATTATGCCCTGATGATTACCGTGACCACACATAAAATCAAGCTTTTTGCGGTCAACCTCTTTAATTGGTATGCCTGCAGTTTTTGCATCAGCAAGAATTTTCGGTATAGAGCCGGAGCGATCGCCACGTGCCACCATAACGCTGTCTAAAGGTCTTTCTGCCTTAATAGCCTCTGTTACGGAATTTCTGCCGAAAATAATATCTTTATCATTTTCCTTTTCTTCAAACTCAGGAGAATTTTTTCTGTTATCAAAATCCCTTTTTCTGTCGTTGAAGCGATTATCTTTTTTATCTTTATTATACATATACTACCCATGTCAAAATCGGATGCATAGCATCCCCTTTATTTTGAATTTTGTATTCTGAATTTTTAATTTTTAGGAATAAGCTTTTCTTTACCGCCCATATATGGTCTTAATGCTTCAGGGATATTAACACTACCATCTGCATTAAGGTTATTTTCAAGGAATGC
>JAZUMM010000065.1:0-11791 GCA_045603625.1 Acutalibacteraceae bacterium
GGCTGCAATCTGAGGTTCAAAGCCCGAAACATTAAACCTGTCACCCGCTTCTGTTTTAAATACATACGAGTCAGCCACACTACTGACTTGAAAATTATTTGTTTCATTATTAAAATTATACCCTTTTTTCACACAAGGAAATGTTGCGGGAAAAGATTCATCTGCACTTGAATCCTGCAAATCAGCCAGAAGATTTTTATATGCTCCCACAACTGAGGAATTACGTTTTATTTCGTTAAAACCAAATACTTTTTCTCTGTTAATTTCATTAATTTTAAAAATACTTTCACGGTCTGATTCTGCCTTTTGACGCTCCGCCTCATTTTTTAAAACATCACCCGAAAGAGCCTCAAACTCATTTTTTATCATATTGCAATATTGTTCGTATAAAGAAATATCGGGTTTTGCCTCTTGATTTTCTTCATGTGAAAATGAGCCCTTTGCAACATAAAAAACCGTTGGTTTAGGTGAATACATTAAAACTAAATTATCATTTTCTTTTTTATAAGCGTATGCACCAAGAATGACGGCACCTTCATCCAATGACGGAATAATGCACCTGTTATTCACAAGAGGAACAGGAATGTTATTAAAAACTGCAGTAACATTCAAGCCATCAAAGCATTCAGGCAAAGAAAATTCACACTCATTAACACCAAATTCGCCTGAAAAAACAGAGCTCACTTCTTCTAAAACAACTTGTTCCTTCGTTACTTTAATTTTCAAACACATCACTCCTTATATTTGTCATACATTTTCTTAAGGTACTTAAGATAATCATAATCAAATTCCGCTTTATATTCAGAGCTTGCATTAAACTCCTCTTTTGTAAGGATATTTGAAACGCCTGTTCTGTCATAAAACTCCTGATATGTTTTCGGATAAATAACGTACTCCTTGCCTTCGCTTTCTTCATCCTTATCCTCATCATCTTTTTTATCCTCTTCTGCTTTTGCCGCAGACTGAGCTGCCCTTTGAACTGCCAGGGCATAATTTCTGTCCTGATTCTGTTGGTCCCGGCGTGCCTCTGCCTCTTTAAATTCCATTTCCCTGTTAAACTCTTCCCTGTCAAGAGCATCTATGTAATTATCAAAAGCAAGCGACCTGTCATTTTCCCAATTTTCAAGCTCCTGAGCAAACATTTCAAATTCCCTGTCACTCATATTTGCAAGCTTTTGAAGAAGATAATCACCGTCATTATAATAACGCTCCAGCTCATTAAGATATTTTTCGTAATCGTCACCGTCTAAGGAACGAAGAAGAGAAACGTCATCCATCAATTTATCTGTTTCATCCTTATATTCTTCGTACGCTCTATCCCTTAAATCAAGGGCAATTTCATCTAACTGCAACAAATAATCGTTATAGACCTCATTACCCACAGTTTGTGCATAGGAGTTAGCATAACCGCCTGTTAAAGCAGTGCTTTTACCGATTGTATCCATCATTGCTTTTTTACCGTTATTTATGTAAAGCTCTTTATACTGCTCATACATCGGGTCACCTGATAATTTATAATCAAACTCTTCCCTATTGATAATTGAATTAAGAATTTCATCTATCTTATCAGAATATTTACTGTTATAATCCGACGGCTTATTATTTTCCCATTGCTTTAATTCATTTTCTGCCGAAATAACATCCTGACTTTTTGAATATTCAGGTCTTTCAACCGTATATTTAAAGCCGTTCTGAGATGAGGTTGATGCAGAATTGCCCGAACTCCCGTTCAAAGCACCCCATGTTTGTGCACCTGCAATACCATCTACACTCAAGCCATTTTTTCTTTGATAGTCCATAACTGCCGCTTGAGTTTTGCTACCGAATTGACCGTCAACTGATAAAGAATATCCGTTTTTGTTAAGAGCCTCTTGCAAGGCTCGTACATCATCACCGGATGAACCGTAAGAAATAGTTCTTGCCACTTAATCACCCTTTCTAATTTATTAAATAAAATCCGCTTACATAAATAAAGCTATCTGCGGGAACAGAATTTTCACATTTAAAAACAATTGCCCCATCCTCATAAGAGATGCCTGCAGTACATTTTGAGGTGCTTTCCGTATTAAGAAACACTTGTAGCGGTGTAAACATTTTTGGGGGATATTTTGATAAATGCCCCAGGGTATATAACGTATTTGCCGATATTTCCGAAACCTTAAACCTGAGGTGTAAAAAACAAGCCTGAAAGCACGGATAATATCGCGCCCTGCCAATAACCTCATACGAAATATTTTCTAAAGAAGCAGAAAGCTCCTCACAACTGACAATGCCGTTTATATTAACGTCACCATCAACAGAAAGATTCCACCCGACACTGAGCTCATTTTCCGTTTCAGAGAATTTACCGAAAGCCGCACCGTTTCCTCCCGACTTTATATTAAAAGGTATGTTTGCACTGGAAATATACCTTAAGGTCTCTTCCCTTTCAGGCGTCACGCTATCGCCTACACAAAACCTTACCGTATATGAATTACCGACAGAAATGTTACCCTCACCGATAATACATCCTCCATCACGAAGAAGAACAGGAGATGAAAAGCCTTCATCGTTGCTTGTTTTGTATTGAGCAGTAACAAAGCACTCATTAAATGATTCAAGAGAACTGTAAACCGAGTTATATTTCACGTATAAGCTTTCACCATATCTGTCAAACGCACCCTCTTCATTGCACCTGTAAATATTAATAATTTCAACAGACGGTAAAATATACGGTAAAACGTTTATTGTTGTTTCTTTTACCGTAAGCAAGCCTCTGCTATCTCTTACTGCAACAGTAACCTTTACCGCACCTTTATCGGTAAGAAGAAACGTTGCAGGAATTTTCCTTATAGAGACGTTACCAACCGTTATTGTTACCGCCGCAAGCGATGCACCATATTTAAATTGAAGATTCTGAGGACTTACAGTAACCTTACTGATATTTTGCACGAATGCATCAACAGGCAAAGCTATTTCTGTGACCTTTTCAATACCTATATCAAATGTCGGCTTATATTCATCTGTCGCAGGAATAACAAGAGAAAGATTGTAAGAATTTGTACCAAGAGATAATGTGCCGTTAAAGGTAGTAAGCGTAATTTTAACATTTATTTTTGAACTTGACGGAAACTCCTCTATCCACTCTGCAGGTACAACAAGAGTTGCAGAAAGCACGCCTTTTTCAAGTTGAGTTGTGTAGCTTTTAGTGCCTGATGCACAAACAATTTTATGATTAAAGGATGCTGATTTACTGTTGATTGTAACACTCACACTACCGCCAGGATTCACAGTAGTTGAAGAAAAGCTCATAGTTGATTTTCTGGGAATAGCACTTAAAGAAAGCACACCGCCTGCAGAGCCACCGGTTACAGTTACGTTATCCATAGTAAATTCTGCAGAAACCGCCAATGATAAAGTACCGTCATCATTATGCAATACGTTACCTGTCCACTCGGCAAGTAAAAACCTTACATTATTACGTGTATCTATCGTTATGTACTTATTTACCTTTTCTTTGCCGCCCACAGAAATTTTAACTGTATTTCTGTTTTCATATAGGTTATAGGCAGAATCAGAATAGCCGTCATTTCTTTTTATATAAAACTTAAAGGTAACATTACTGGTGTTGGCATTAATATTCTGCGAATTAACAACGCAATTCAGCCATACGTCATATTTTGAAGAGGCGCTACCCTTTGCCTTACCGTAAAAATCAATTTGCATCTATCCACCTCACCTCCAGACCATTTGAAGTTGTATCAAATAAAAAATAACCGTTGGTACTGTTACCTATACGCAAATAATCAAGTATATCTGCATTTGTTATGTAAAGACTACTGCCCGAAACGTATGCAACCTCGCTTGCGCCCTGATAAAAAGAGAGCCTGTCGTTTGTAAAGCGCGCTTTTATGTTACTGTCGCTTCTTCCGATTTCGATACCAAAAACATCTGTTTCCAATTCACCGCGCCTGATATACACGTCAAGGTCACTTATTAACTCATTTACCTTACCGCCAACAGTAGACACATCATCTGAAATATTAACAAGCTCTTTATTGAAGTTTTCATTAATAACGTTCTCCGTCTGAGTTATCTGAGATGATATGCGACTTTCAAGCTCCTCTGCCTGAGTGTTACTTTGATACTCTTTTTCCACACGGGACATAATAGCATTTGCCTGAACAACCATTTCACCACGAGAGGATTCCTTGAAATTTTCAAGGTCAGTAGCAACACTTTGAGTGTTTTCACTTATAAGTGAAATATCCTGCGCATTCTGATTAATACGCGAATCTACCTGTGTTGCATATTCACCCTGCTCACTTTTTGTGAAGTAATTACTTTCAACAGTTGAAAGTATAGATTTTTCATTTTGTTCAATTGCAGCTTTATACGATATTTCTATCTCATCTGCAGTACGTATAATCTGTTCACGAAGATTATTGAATCGTTCCACGCTTTGCGTCTGAAGCTCAATTTGCTTTTGGTGATTGCTTTTTTCATTTTCATTAATCTCGCCATGCAAAGCACGTTGAACTGAGTCTGTTTTTTCAGTTAAAGCAAAAGAAAGCGCCTCATTTAATTCCTGTAAATAATTTTTCAGTAAAACAAAACGACTATCAAAAGAATATTTTGAAGAGGTTATGTTAGGTACAGGAACATTAACATCAAACATTAAGTTCACTTCCTCGTTCCGTATTTCTGGAAATGCTCAGTATTTTTACATTCCCCTGTCCTTTAATCTGAAACCTTAAATGGTCACAACGCGGAGTAATAAACGGCATTGTGTAAGAGCCTGTTTTATTACAAATACAAGTAAAATGATTTTCCCATTTACCGCTGCTGTCAAACTCAAAATTCACCTCAAGCCTGCTACCCTTTTCACCTATCGCCCTTATGATAATGTTTGAATAATACTTATTCTCAGGCAAATCAAGACCCCACAAGCCACTTTCAAGCTCCCAGGAAAAATCCTCTTCTTCGCAGAAGCCTGAAAGTTCGTCTGTAAAATTACCGTATTTATTTACACTATCAATAAGTCCGAGGCGTTTCATACCATCTTTTTCACAAATGAAATATAAATTCAAATTATTTTGTGCAAATGTGATTACATTAAATTCGCCTTCTCTGTGCCAGATGCCTTTATCCTCATCGTACACAAATAAAACGCGATGATTATAAACGTCGCTCATACAAACGTAATATTTATTTTTAAGTACGCCCGCTACTGCAGAAGTATAATAAGCCTTTCCTAAATCTTCAGAGATTTTCACAGGGATACCGCCCTCGTAGGAATAAATACCGTCAGGTGCTTTATAGTAAAGGGTTCCATTCAGATTACGTAAGGAATTATAGCTACCCTTTTGCACGCCGTTTATATAGGACGTTGTAATGGTATAAGGCGGATTACTGCCGTATATTTTGTGTACACAGCTTTCTTTAAAAAACAGAACATAGCCACGGTAAGTATGCACACCTGTAAATGCACCGTCGCTACCAACGGATGCAGCATAGCTATCGGTTGAAATACCTCTGTATGAAAAAAAGTTAGTCGGGTCACCTAATGCGGATGCAAAAATCTCGTTTGTTTCAGAAGAGCAACCCCATAGCCTGTTGCCACTTTCACAAACATAATCAAGCTGAGGTAATTTACGCTCAATTGTAATACTACCGACAATTTCTTTATTAGTATCAAGCATACCGCTGATAACAATATAATCTTCACCCTTATCGTGAATAATATTTGTGCCTTCAACTCCTATACTCTGAAGCCCTGTAATTAAAACACCATCATAAACATTGAAAGCCTTGCCTATGCCTGTTGAGGTAATTCTTATATATTTATCTTCAATTTCAACCCACGTAAGAGTTTCGGATGAATATTGCTTAAGTGCATGCTGAGAAAGAGATGTATCTACCCATAAATCACCGTGTTTCGGATTTTCAGGCGGCGTATTTGAAATATAATAACCCTCATACAAATCTCCGTCACCTCTGCACAATGTACATTGAACTTTATCGACGGTATATGATGATTCAAGGGAACCGAAATCGGAAAAGTTTTCTGTATTAATATAAACCTTATCAGGAAAAATTATAATTTTTGAGCCCATTGACACAAAGAAACGCTCAGTTTCAATATCAGGAAAAAATAAACCGTCAACAGCTTTCCCACCATAATAAAAAATGCCGTTATTTATGTAACAGATTTTTTCTTTTGAAAAAAGACCGTGCAGTCTGCTCCCGGTAACATTAAAAAATGCGCGCTTATTACGAGGTGAAATGACAGGAAAATTATCAGAAGACATATTTTCTTCAAAGAAAAAAGCATTTTCATCAATAACAAGATTGTTCTGGTAACCTTTAAAGGAATTGATTATAGCCCTATCCTTTTGAGTTGAATAAAGCAAAGGCTTAAACATATAAATCCCCTGCCTTTATTTTTGTATTAACCATAACCTTAGTTTTTCTGTTTATTGCATCGCCCATCTCTTTATATAACCTGTTAAAAAGCATTGCCGAATTATTAAAGCGCGTAATTTCACCGTTAATATAGTCAAATTTCATATTGAGATATAAGGAATAAATTTCACTATATTCCTCAGGTGCCTTCAGCTGTGTGGCATACGGCGTTTGCAAAGAATAGTTTTCAAAGCTGTTGCCACCTCGCAAAAGCAGATAATCACTATTAATTTTACGGTCAAGCTCACTAATCCACTTAATTTTTTGCTCGGGAGAAACATCGTTTTTGCGATATTTATCAAACTCTTCTATTGCGTTTATAAGCGTCATTTAATCCCTCCTCAAAGAGAAATGTTTGCATCAATGTATTCTGCGGAAACTGCCGCCATTTTTTCACTGTTTTTTATTACCTCTGCAAAGCGCTCAGGTATTTCAACAGTTTTACCTGTTTGAACAAGAATCCTTTCACCGTTTACACCAATAAATCTTTCATTATCATTGCGTGACTGCTTAGGAATAAAAACACTCACAAGCTTTTCTGTATTTTTATTTGATTTTGTATTTGCCATTTTAATTCTCCTTTCAAATCGGTAGGATGGATAAACCATCCTACCTTTGTTGCTTAATAAAGCCTACATTTTTCTGAAAATCAGATTAATAAACCAATTCAGTTTTTTGACTGATACATATCCGATTGAATTTTTGAGCTAAATCAAGTTATTCGCCCAAACCGTTCTCTATCCAATTAAATTTTGGGATGAAGAACGACGATTTAGTGAACGACGGTGTATATAGATACTCCGAGTGAGCTAAATCAAGTTATTCGCCCAAAATTAATTGGATAAAGCCGTAGCACTGAATGAAGAGCCGGACTCTATACGAATCATATATTCTTCAACAAGACGTTTTGCGGTTTTGAGACCTTTCCAGCCAATAGATGAGCGCTGGTTGAGAGGGTCGTTGCCGTAGCCCTTTTGCTTAACGATGTGTTCAATACCACCACCGGTTACGGAGGTTACGCCGTAAGCATCTGCACCAATAACAAGGGTTGCAAAAACTGCACAGTTATCTGTACCTTCATTCCAGATTTTAGCCTCTGTGGATTCAACAAAACGCACACCGCCAAGGCACCCGATTTCACCCTTGAGCATATTTTCAGGAGTAGCATATTTCTGAACCTCCATCCACTGATTACCGGCTTCCTGCATAAGGTCATAAGCAACGTAAGGATGAATAATACCTACGTAATAACCATCAATTTTTGGTGCGTTCATCGCCTTTAATTCTGCCGCCGCTTTAAATACGTCTTTTACTCGGAGAAGCGAATTTTTATCAATCTGACTACGGGATGTAACCGGAGTTTCGGCACCATCTGCTGCAACCTTCGGACAATAAAGCACGTTTGTACCGCCAACAATTTCGTTTCTTACAATTGTATCCATTGTAAGACCTGCCTGTGCGGAAAGCTGCTTTGTTGCTTCAACAATGGTATTATCCACAGCGGTAAGCTCAAGAAGGTCAGACTGCTCAATATAGTCACCGTACTGTTCAACTGTTGCAGAAACAGATGAAACATTAAGCTTGTTACCTGTTGGTGTAACACCCTCTGTAAGAGGAGTGAGTGCCTTTGGAAGAGAAGAAAACTTTCTGAACTCAATAATCTTACCGCCATTTTTAGGGATATCGCGTTTCTGGCCAAACTGGTCGTGAACAAGATACGGAGAAGCAAGAGTAATGAGTGTTTTATCGTAAAAGGTTTTCATTTCTGCACTAAGGTTGTTACCTTCTGCTGAAGAAGTTGTTTTGTTTACTGCGTCACCTGCAGCAAAAAGCTGTAAATTAATAATATAATCTGTCATAAAAATTCCTTTCTTATGATGTCAAAATCTTATGTTTGCACCATTTTCAACCTGTTTTAATATTTTTAAAATATCTTGTGAGGTCAAGGAATTAACATCAACAGTAGTTACTACCGCACTTTCTGATGAAATACCGTTTTCAATTGGCCTTCTGCCTTTTGCTTCAATATTTTTTACCATTTGCTGACGTACTGCATCTGCAGTATACTGCATGGCACCGGTTAAAATTTCATCACGGTGAACAGTTTCATAAGCAGTTTCAAGAGGAACACCACTTAAAAGCATCTGAGAAAAAAGCTTGTTGCCTTTAATTTCATCACGTAAATCAAATTTTGGATTTTTTTGCTTAAAGGCTTCACCTTCTTTAAGCCATGAAGAGATTTTTGTTTTCAATTTATTCTGATTATCTGTATTTACGTCTTCTGTTTTTTCTTTTGGAGCACTTACAAGTTCAAGTAGCTTTTCCTCTTCACCTTCCAATAAACCGTGTTGCTCCATCAACTTTTGTATTGTTGGTGAAACCTTGCTTTTATAAAGCTCCAATTCCTTTGTCTGCTTAAATCGTTGATTTATAATTCCTTGAGTTTTTTTAGTGAATTCATCTTTGAATTTTCCATTAATAAGTTGAGAAAACTCATCTGATGAACTATCATTTTTTTGCCCGGCGTCAGCATTATTTTCGCCCGTCGCCTCTGAAGAGCCTTCTGCCGCCTCACCGGAAAAAAGCTGTAAATTCAGAGTGTACCATAATAATTTTTTCATAAAAAATCCTTTCCAGTTGCAACTACCATCGTCTTTCCGAAGTGTCATTTAATTGGTGTAAATATTAAATTTACACATATATATAAAAACTATCCGGCCGGAACAGTTTTTTACTTAATTAAGCTATGCAATGCGAATATGTTCAGGATAATTTTCTTCAAGCATCATTAAGCCTGTAAGACACATATCCACAATGCCTTTAATTCGCTCCTTTGAAAAATCAAAAAATGAAAATTCAAAATGCATAAACCCGTCACAAACAATGTTACGAATGAATTTGATATTCCCCGAAGCTTCTTCATCACTCAATACGTTAAGAAGTGTATATGCAAGAGTAGATATGCCTGCGCAAACAATATCCTCTCCGTTTCGGGAAAAACCGCTGTGACCACGCAAGGTGATATAATAATGGTCATAATATTCTCTGAAATAAACGTTTGTCACAAGGGGTTCACCTCTGAGCTGAGTTGCGCCACAAGTGCACTTTTACCTTCAAAATCCATCATACTTATTGCGTGCAACGCCTGAATTCTGTTTTCGGGATTAAACATGCCTGCACTGTATAATTGCAAGGCAAGCTCATTCTGACTGATTTTTGAAAACGGACTCGCTTTTTCAGAAACAACTTTAATATCAAAAATAGGTTTTCTCAAAGTAATCTCATCTGAAAAGCCTGTTTTTTGTTTTAATAATTTAATATTAGAATTATCGTAAGTAATAAAACGCTGCTCACCGTTATTTCCTAAAATTCTGAAAAATCTCGGTTCATCATAAAACTGACGAATAAGCTCAATCGCAAGTGAATTAATTTCCGCAAATGCTCTGAAGCCGCTTTTAACCATATCACGCGTAAGCTTTGAGCCTGCTTCCTGCAAAGCTGCAATAGCACTTGCAGCAGTTACACCGCTGGAAACACCGCCTTGCGAAAAATCACGATTACCGCTTGTTTCCTTAAGCTCATCAATTTTACTGTTCAGAATACCAAGATATATTTCAGGAATGCCTGAAAGCTTAATTTCCCTGATACTGTCCTCGCCTAAGTTACTGCCTGATACGTGAACAAAGTTATTTGACCAATCTGCAAATTCCTCTTCATTTACTGCCCCTGAGGAATTAATAAAGTAACGCGGATTTGTTGCCATAGTTGCATTTTTTACAAGAGAATTTGAAAGCATATCAATCTGCTTCTGAGCATCCTTCATAATATCTATGTAACCAAAGCCACACGGTGTCCCTTCCTCAACAAACAACGTATCAAAAACAAAAGGATATTTACCGTGGTCATAAAAGCCCTTTTCTTTATAAAGGGCATCGTTTTCTGATGCATACAAAAGCTCACCGTTGCAAATTTTACAAAAATGAACAGTTTCTACTCCATTTCTGATTACCTTGTAATAATGGTCAATAACCGCACTTTTATTTGTTGTATCCACGTGAGTATCGTAAACGTAATGAGCAATTTCAATATTTGATTCACCTAGCTTACCTTTCAAAGACGGATAAAGGGATAAAAGTGAATCATTATCCATTAACTCAACATGAAAAAGATTTTTGCTTTTTTGAATATCCTTTATGCCGGGCTCCCAGAATAAATTAAGAATATCTATCTGCTTTATTTCCACGTCGCCAAGACCATTGTTTTTTAAAGGATTCCAAAACACACCGTATACTGCAGTACCGGCTTTAAGCTTATACCACCAGGCATCGCTGTAAATTTTTTCAAATCCGTTACGTTCAAAAACAACAGGCAAAATCTGTGTAAGAATCTCTGCAGCGTTTTTATCACTTTCTTCACGGGGAAGACAATTTACCGCAGGATAATTATCCATTGCATCTGCGTGCTTATTTGCAATTGAATTAAAAAGCCAGGCAGATGCATTTTCACCTGAGCTTGCAGACCTGAGCTGTTCCCAATGTCGCATTTTAAACCATTGCTCATTATCTATAATTCTGTTTTCAAGCGATGTTTTTGATTCTTTATATTTTTTTAAAACAGAAAGAATCTTTTCAACCTCATCTTTACCGATTATTCCGCCTGCGGTTGTTACAGCAGGCTTTGTTTTTGTATAATTACTTTGTTTTTTCATTTTTTCTCCTTTATAAAGTTCTGTAATAACCTTTACTTAAATTTAAAGGGTCATCGTAGCAAACGGATTGTTATTTCATATAAACAGGTGCAATCGGACATGCCAAACACATATACCGTACCTCATCGGCAATATGGTCTTCACCTGATGTATCTAAATCCTCCGGATTAGAGGAGCTGAATTTAAGCTCAGGAAATGTTCTTATAAAGCCCTTGCACGTATTAAATACATACATCATAGGCAGACCGCCCTCATCAAAGCTCAGTCTGTAATGCACCTGCATCCAACCGGGAATACGTTTGTTATCACCTTTTGAAAAAAACACACCGTTTCTGTTAGCTGCTTCAATTATTGCTTCGCCTCGTGATGCATCCCATATAGACGGGTCTGCTACGCCGAGAATTTTTTTATTTTTTAACCAACGGTGCTCTTTTTCTATATTGGATATTTCTGAAAATATTTTTTCAGGCGGCCACTTTACACCTTCATTGGCATTTTTAGTACAGCCGTAAAGCTCAAGAATTCTGTACAACCTGCCATCATAATCTACCGCCCACCATCCGCAGGAAAAGGGCTTGGAATATCCAAAGTCAAAGGAACGGTATATTCTCCAATGAACGGGAGGGCAAAATGGTGAAA
>JAZUMM010000066.1:0-7777 GCA_045603625.1 Acutalibacteraceae bacterium
TTCTTTGCAATAAGGTTGATGCACAGGATGCTGTACAGGAAACTTTTTTGAAGTATCTTACCAAATCTCCTGAATTTTCAGGTGAAGAGCATAAAAAAGCATGGCTCATAAGAGTTTGTACAAATATCAGTAAAAATATGCTTATGTTCCGTATTAAGCGTGATGCGGTTAATATTGATGATATTAAGAATATTGGTGTTACAGAAAGTGATACGCAGGCTTTTGAATATATAATGAGTCTGCCTGCAAAATACAAAATTGTAATGACTCTTTATTACATTGAAGGGTATAAGAGCGCAGAAATTGCAGAAATTATAAATATAAATGAAGATGCCGTAAGAAAGCGTCTTCAAAAGGGCAGAGAATTACTGAGAAATGAATTGGAAAAAGGGGAGTAAAATGATGACATATAACGAAAACGATTTTATCAGAGTAGTCGGAAGTTTTGCTTTGACACAACCTGAAAAAGATAAAATGTCTGAATTTTTAATTAAAAATATAGGAACCAAAAAAGAGCTTTCAGGTAAGCATATTGCAGTAGTATCTTGCGCAGCGGTAGTAGCAGTCGGAGTTTATTATGCATTAAAAGGTCATAAACAAGATAAATTTAATGTGAGGTAAATTATGAGTAACCAAACACCAAATCCCTTTTTTAAATATGAAAACAGTAATCTACCGTTAGGCTTTGAAACCCCCGATGTTTCATTATTCGGGATGTTAAAGATTTCAGAAAAGGTATGTTCAGATGAGTTAGCGTATGAATATTTCGGCACAGCCTGTACATACAAGGGGCTTGTTGAAAAAATTGAGGCTGTTTCAGGTGCATTTTATTCTTTAGGTGTTCGCAAGGGTGATATTGTAACAATTGTTATGCCAAATACTCCTGAAGCAGTTATAAGCATTTATGCTCTTAACAGAATAGGTGCAGTTTCAAATATACTTCACCCTCTTTCTGCACAGGAGGAAATAAAAAATAACATTAACAGAGTTGAAAGTAAATTTTTATTGTGTGTTGATATATGTTGCGAAAAAATATCAAAAATTATAGATGAAACAACTGTTAAACACGTGATTGTTGCATCTGCAGGTGATTCAATGCCTGTTGTAATGAAAACCCTTTATACTCTTAAGTGTATAAAAATTTTCAAATATGATAAAAACGATAAGCGATATTTATCCTGGAAGGAGTTTGTGGGAATTTCAGGCTCTGCAAAGGAATATTGTCCTGTGGGAGCGCAGAATGATGAGGTAGCCGTTATTCTTCATAGCGGTGGTACTACCGGCACACCGAAGGATATTATGCTTTCAAACAGAAATTTTAACTCATTTGGAGTTCAGGCTGTTCTTACTCTCAGAGATGTTAAGGCAGGCGATAAAATACTTGCTATTTTACCTATCTTTCATGGTTTTGGCTTAGGTGTTTGTGTTCATGTCTGCTTTTGCTTTGGAGCTTGCTCTGTTCTTATTCCACAGTTTAATGCTAAAAAGTTTGCAGGAACGTTAAAAAAATACAAGCCGTCTATGATTTTCGGTGTGCCTACACTTTACGATGCTTTGCTTAAAGCAAAGGGTGCAGATAAATTGGATTATTCATTCCTAAAGTATGCAGTAAGCGGTGGTGACACCTTACCTGAAAAGCTTGAAAAAAGCGTTAATGAATTTTTGGCTGCCCACAATTCAAGTGTGAAGGTATGCGAGGGCTACGGTATGACAGAGGGGCTTGCCGCATTGTGCCTTTCTGTTGGCGAAAATTACAAATCAAGAACAATCGGTAAACCGCTTATTGGTAACGAAATGTGCATTGTTGAGCCGGGGACAGTAAATGTTCTTCCGCATAATGAAGATGGTGAGCTTTGTGTTTGCGGTCCTACGGTTATGATTGGTTACAGAAATAATCAAAGGGAAACCAACAACACATTGCGTATTCATGAGGATGGTAAGGTCTGGCTCCATACAGGTGATATGGCGTCTATTGATGAAGATGGCTTCGTGCATTATAAGCTCAGAATAAAAAGAATGATGATTACGTCCGGCTTCAACGTTTACCCTACGCAGATTGAAAACGTTATTGAGGAGCTTAATTTTGTTGAAAAATGTGTTGTGGTTTCAATTCCTCATCCGTACAAAAAGGAAGTTGCCAAGGCATATATTGTTCTTAAAGGCAGTAAATCAAAAAGTGATGCAACAATAAACGAAATACGCGAATATTGTAAAAAGAAGCTTATGCATTACAGCGTACCATATAAGTACGAATTTGTTGATATTCTTCCGAAAACGGCATATAACAAAATAGATTTTATGAAGCTTCAGCGTGAAAGTGCAAATGAAAATATCGGATAAGAAAGGCTGTAAAAAAACGAAAGTTTTTTTACACCCTCTTTTTATGGTTGATATGGAAAAACGGGCATTAACTGAAGCTTGAATTGATTGATTTTGTGCATACGGTCAATTTTTGCTTTTATTTCTTCATCTTCACAAATGCCTTCACGGATGTATTTGTCGAGAGTAGCATAGCTGAAGCCCAGATTATCCTCATCCGTTTTGCCGCAAAGTCCGTCAATGGGGACTTTTTCAACAAACATCTCAGGAAGACCGAGGACCCTGCCAATTGCTTTCACTTCCTGTACTGTAAGCATTGAAAGTGGCGAAAAGTCACCAACGCTGTCGCCGTATCGTGTAGAATAACCGACCCAATCTTCAGAAAGGTTACAGGTGTTTGCAACTCTGCCGTTTACACTTTGGCTTACGGCGTAAACCGTTGCCATTCTGAGCCTTGGCGGTAGGTTTGTTACGGCTTGTGTATTAATTTCTACACCGCTTTTCTCTAATTCCTTCATAAGACCGTTATATGCATCGTTAATGTTGACGGTGTAATATTTTATATCTAAAAATTCGCAAAGTGCTATGCTTACGTCAATGTCAAATTGCTCGCCCTTGGGCATAAGCACGCCAATAACGTTTTCTTTGCCAAGAGCTTCTTTAAGAAGTGCGGCAACTACTGAGCTGTCTTTCCCTCCGGAAATACCCACAACACCTTTACAACCGTTGCCGTTGTTTTTGAACCATTCTTTTATCCATTCAATAATATCGTTTTTAACTTTGACTGCATCAAAAGACATATTAATCACCTTATTGATATATTCTTATTGAAGTATATTGTAACTGTTTTTATTATTCTTTTCAATAAAATTTTATTAAATTACTTGATATACACTTAATTTATTGTATAATTATAATAGATAAGTTTGATTGTTTGTGAGGTGCAAAATGACAGTAAGTTCTGCAATAAAATCTCTTGTGGATTATGGTGTGAAGCAAGGTCTTCTGGAAAGTGTTGATAAAAGATGGGCAATAAACAGAATTCTCGAAATTATGGGAATGGATGCTGTTGACAGCGATGCAGCTTCTTGTGAAGCGCCGCTTGAAGATATTTTAAAGGTTCTTCTTGACGATGCTTGTAGCAGAGGTATTTGCGAAGACTCTGTTGTATACAGAGATTTGTTTGATACAAAAATTATGGGTGCTATTACACCGAGACCTTCTGAGGTGATAAGTAAATTCAATAGTCTTTACGGTGAAAATCCTCAAAAGGCAACAGAATACTACTATCACATTGCAAGAAAATCTGATTACATAAGAGAATACAGAATTAAAAATGATGTAAAATGGGTAACTGATACTGAATATGGCGATATTGATATTACCATCAATCTTTCAAAGCCTGAAAAAGACCCGAAGGCTATTGCTGCTGCACTTAAAATGAAGCAGAGCTCATATCCTTTATGTATGCTTTGTCCTGAAAATGAAGGGTATGCAGGCAGAGTTAATCATCCTGCACGTCAGAATCATAGAGTAATTCCTCTTGATTTAGAGGGTGAGCAGTGGTGCTTACAGTATTCTCCTTATGTTTATTATAATGAACACTGTATTGTGTTTGACAGTGTTCATCAACCAATGAAAATTTCAGAAAAGGGCTTTAAAAGGCTTTTTTCAATAGTTAAAAAATTTCCTCATTATTTTGTAGGCTCAAATGCAGATTTACCGATAGTTGGTGGCTCTGTTTTAACACATGACCATTTCCAAGGTGGTAACTATGAGTTTGCTATGGCAAAAGCTGGTATAGAAACTCCTGTTGAATTTAAAAAATATTCTACCGTTACAGGTGGTATAGTTAAATGGCCTATGTCCGTGCTTCGTCTTGTTGGTGAAAATACAGATGATATATGTGCACTTGCAGGCGAAATACTTGCAAAGTGGCGCGAGTATACAGATGAGGATGCATTTATTTTTGCATATACAGACGGTGTACCTCATAATACAATAACTCCTATTGCACGCTTCAGGAACGGTAAATACGAGCTTGATTTAGTGCTCAGGAACAACATTACTACTGAGGAATTTCCTGATGGTGTTTATCACCCTCACCCACAACATCATCATATTAAAAAAGAAAATATCGGTCTTATTGAGGTTATGGGTCTTGCGGTTTTACCGTCACGTCTTAAAACAGAAATGGTAATTCTTAAGGATGCACTTGTTAATAATAAGGATATTAAAGCAGATGAAAGAATTGCAAAGCACTTTGATTGGGCACAGCAAATAAAGCAAAACAACAATCTGACAAAAGAAAACTGTGAAAAAATATTGCAGAACGAAATCGGTAAGGTTTTTGCAGATATTTTATGTCAGTGTGGTGTTTACGACAGAACAGAACAAGGTAAAGAGCAGTTTCTTAAGTTTATAGATAAAGTTAATGAATAAACGGAGGTAAAGGGTATGTTTGATACAATTAAATCTCAATATTACATCGGTAAGGTTTTAGTTCAACAAAATGAGCTTGAGGGCAGAGGCTTTTCTTTTGACCTTGATGTAACAGAAAAATCAATCAAGGGTGTACTTACTGCAAAATGTGATATTACAATGCAGTCATTGTATATGGAAACTGAAAAGGATTTTGATGATGACGATTTGTTTTTTGCAAACGGCTACCAGGCTTGGACAACTTCACGTGAATTTTCAAAGCACGATACCTTTAACGGTCTTATAAAAGCTGCAAAAATCAATTCATTTCTGAAGCATTTCGCAGGCCTTTCAGGTGACTACCATTTTGAAAAATACGGTGAAGAGGGCAAATTCCACGCATATACCTACTGTTACTTCCGTGAAAGAGGTGAAAAGGAAATCAAGCTTTATGGCTCAAAGCACGAGCGCACAGGCTTTACGATTTTCTCTGTTGATATGCACGGTGAAAAGTTCTGCATTAAGAAGGATGTTGAAGGTTTTAAGCTTAAAGCAGGTCAGAAATATGAAGTGTTTGATATTGCAATAATCAAGGGCGAAATGGATGAAGTTATGGATAAATATTTCTTCGATTTCGTAGGTTGCAAAAAGCCTTCAATCAAGCACCTTTCAGGTTATACAAGCTGGTATAATTACTTCCAGAATATAAGTGAAGAAATTATTCTGCGCGACCTTAATGGTCTTGACAGAGCTGCTGACGAGGTTAACATTTTCCAGGTTGACGACGGTTATCAGCAAGCTGTTGGTGATTGGCTCCTTATTGATGAAAAGAAATTCCCTAACGGAATGAAATATATTGCAGATGCAATACATGCAAAGGGGTATAAAGCAGGTATATGGCTTGCACCTTTCAGTGCTCAGGTTTCATCTAAAATAGCAAAGGAGCATCCTGATTGGCTCCTTACACATAACAAAAACGGCAAAAAAATGCTCGGCTGTCAGGGTTGGGGTGGTGCATATACACTTGATATTTATAATCCTGACGTGCGTGCATACATTAAAAATGTTTTTGATACGGTACTTAATGACTGGGGTTTTGATATGGTTAAGCTTGACTTCCTTTACAGTCAGTGTATTGAGCCGAGAGACGGTAAAACCCGTGGTGAAATTATGTGCGATGGCGTAGATTTTCTTCGCGAGGTATGTGGCGATAAATGGATTCTTGGTTGCGGTGTACCGATTGGTTGTTGTATGGGTATATTTGATGCATGTCGTATCAGCTGTGATGCAAGTAAAAACTGGAAGTTTAAGCTTGAAAAAGGCGTTGCAATAAATGACCTTGCTGCATCAATCAGAATCAATTGTGAAAATCCGTCTTCACAGAATGCTATTATTAACACAGTTTTCCGTAATCATCTTGATGGCAGAGCATTCTGCAATGACCCTGATGTTTTCTTCCTTCGTGATATTAATATTAACTACACAATGGAGCAGAAGCTTCTTCACGGTAAAATTAACTCTGTTTGCGGTAATGTTCTTTTTGTTTCTGATAACGCAGGCGATTTTGACGATGAAAGAATCGGTTACCTCAAGGAATTCTTTAAGGATAAAAATTACAAGGTTAATATGGCAGAATATGTGGATGATGATGTAATTCGTCTTGATTTTACTGAGGATGGCGAAAATAAGAACCTTACCTTTAACCTTATTACAGGTGAAAGTAATATTTACGAGGTGCTTTGATTTTAAAGTAGACAAAGCTCCTTAAACATGATTTGAAAATATTTAGTTAAAAAAATACCTTACTGATTTGAACTGCCCCAATTTGTACGGACAGCACAAAAAACACCCCCTATGGTGTTAAATATTAAATTTTAAGCAACAAACTGACTTCGATATTCCATTGGAGTCAGTTTTGTTTTTAATTGAATTCTTTCGTTATTGTAGAAATGGATGTATTGACCTACGAGGAGGCGAGCCTCCTCGTAGGTTCGCAACTTTGTTCGATATATACATTCTGTTTTAAGAATTGAAAAGAAATTTTCAGCCATAGCATTATCATACGGATTTCCACGTCTTGACATTGAGGGCGTTATGCCGTAAGATTGTGTTAGGTTAAAATATGCTTGGGATGTATATTGAAACCCTTGGTCACTGTGGAGTTGCAGCTCTGCAGTGACTTTTTCTTTTCTCTTAGCTGCTCTGATGGTACTTAATACAAGATTTATGTTTTGTTCTGTTCCGGTCTTGTATGCAACTATACTGTTATCATACAAATCTCTAATTACTGAAAGGTACAGTGTTCCTTGCCCTGTTTTTATGTATGATATATCTGTTACCCATTTTTGATTAGGTTTATCAGCACTAAAATCTCTATCAAGAAGATTATCGTATTTATGCAACACATTACCGTAATTACGATATTTCTTTCTTCTAACCTCTGACAACAAGTTGTATTTCTGCATAACCCTTAACACTGTTTTGGGATTATGGTGTATTCCTTGTCTTTCAAGCCATATATGTACTCTGCGATATCCGTAGGTTTTACCATGCTTCTCTTGACATTCTTTTATCTTTTCAGCTAATGGTAAATCCTTTGCAGGTATATCTATTCTCTTTACATAATCATAGTAACCGCTTCTTGATACATCAAAGAATCGGCACATTTCACTTATTGAATACTTATCTTTATGGCGATGGATAACCATAAACTTTACGCTTGTTCTCACTTCCTTTCTGTGAGCGAGAGAAAATCCCGCATCAGCTCATTCTCCATTTCTAATGATTTTATCTTTGCTTCTCTTCGGGCAAGGATATACCTCAGTTCCGCAACCTTGTCTTCTTCTCTCACAACATAATTCTTCGGTGGTCTGCCTTTTCTCTTTAATGATATTCCCGCTTCAATTTTTTGTTCTTTTATACGTAACCGCCTAAAAAACTCTTTAATTTTGCTTTGACTAAAGCCTAATTTTTCTCCTATTTCTCTATATGTTAATCCCTTATCTCTTAACACTAATATTTCTTTTTCATAGTTACT
>JAZUMM010000067.1:0-10326 GCA_045603625.1 Acutalibacteraceae bacterium
TACAACGCCTTGCATCCTGTTTTTTTATTTATCAGGGAAGGCAAAGCCGCATAGGAATTCAGAGGTTAGATTTTTTAAATGTACTGTGAAAGATATTCCTTTTGCCTTCCCCTTTTTATGAACGGATTATTTCTCCGTCCATTTATATATGTCAGAAAATTTCAATTACTACACATTTTTTTAAAATTTTTTTAAAAAATTTTAAACTTTGTCAAATACAACAAATAAACAATGTCGAAATAGTGCGAAATAACGAAAAATATCTTAATACTTACAAATTTATAAGTTTGTGATATACTTAGATTATTAATATACTATTTTACTTATATTTAATTATAAAAAGAAGGATGTGAGAATTGTGATTGATAAAATTAAAGCTGACTTAATTGCCAGAACGCATTACGAATCAGTTTACAAATTTTGTTACTTAAAGCTTCAATACAATTCTCACGATGCAGCAGATATTACCCAGGATGTATTTTTACTTTTCCAGGAAAAGTGTCCTGAGCTTGAAGACAGAAACATACGCGGTTGGCTCTTTGCCACCGCGAACTTAAAAATCAAAGAATATTACAGAAAATACAACAAAGAAGAGAAAATGTTTTCTGATATCAGAAATTACGATACCGAAGATGAAGATACAGATATTTTCACACTACTTGAAGAGGTAAGCACCTTTGATGCAGATAATCTGGAAAAATACAGAAATATAATATTTGAAAAATTAACCGAAAAGGATAAAGAGCTTTATACAAAGGTTTTTGTTGAAAACAAATCATACTCCCAAATTGCCGAAGAGCTTAATACCACACCCAAAAACATAAGTGTAAAAGTTTTTCGTCTTAAAAAGAAGCTTAATTTTATGGAGGCTTTTGTACTTTGTACAATTGGTCAAATCATAATAAAGCTGTTCTTTTAAGAGTAAAAACGGTATTTTTAAGGCAAAAATAAAAAAAATTCCTAATTTTTTAAATTTTTTTTGAAAAAAAGTGTAGTATCTCCGAATTTTTGACATATATAAATGAAGGAGGTATAAAAAATGAAAGGAGTGGACATTGTTTTGAACAACGAAAAATTGAAAAAAGACAAGCTTATCAGGCATCTTTATAATATTCTTGATACTGAAATCAATAAAAAATACAATTTAATGGATGTTGATTTAGTAGAAGCATGTACAGAGCTCATTTTAGAATTGCAAGGCAAAAATATCACTCTGAGTAATGAAGAAATTGAAGAAAAGGTCAGCAAAATTCCATTTATTGACACAAACGAAATTACGCTTGTGTCACCAAACAAAAATAAAAAAGTTAAAAAGAGGAAGATTTTGCTTATAGCCGCAATAATTGCAATTATATGTACTCTTTTAGCAACAATCGGTTTCGGAACCGGATTTGATGAATTAGACAGCTGGTTAACAGAAAAATTCGGCAATATATATAACGTACCCTCAGGTAACTCTTACACCTTAGGCGATCGAGAATTTATAAATGTCGGAAATTTCACCAAATATTACAGTACCGACGAATTTTCAAAAAATGAAGATTACAAGGTTTTGTTACCATCTGAAACTTTACCTGAAGGTATTGAATTAAAAGAAATTTCAGTTTTATATGAAATGGATGATATTGTTCTTTCTTTTAATGAAACAATAACCGGTTACACTATAAATCTTAATTCAGATATACCTCAGGCAGAAAAAGACATATCAGAAACCATTGTTGAAATAAATGGTATTACCTGTTACGTAGATGATTTAAAAAATACTTCTATTACTCAGATACATTTTACTTACAAAAACAATTATTACGTTATCGTTGGTACCGATAAGCAAATTCTTCTGGATTTGATTGAAAATTTGGAGGAAAAAAAATGAACACAAAACGCTTTTTAGCATTACTTATGACATTGGCAATTTCTTTAAGCATTTTTGCAATCCCTGCAACTGCAGCGGAAGAAGAAGCCTGCACTCATGACCACGAGGAAGTTGAAATTATTTTTGTAGACGAAAGTATTTCAGATGAGCTTAAGGCAAAGGCTACTGCTTACTTGCTTTGCGATGAAGCAGAAAGTGATGATGCTGCTACCTACGGTTTAACATGTACACTTTTTGGCCATAAGCTTGAAACTACACAAGCTTACAAAATCACTCACAAAGCACGTTCAACTGCTCCAAGATGCTTAAAAAGACTTTACGAATATGAAACATGCACAAGATGTGATTACCAGACATCAACAGTATTATCAAGCACATATATTAACTGCTGTGCATAAATAAAAAAAGGTAGGAAGGCTTTTTGCCTTCCTACTGTTTTTTATACTGTAACAGTTTCTTCTGCAAATATATTCTTTAAAAATTCCAAAGACCTTTGCATACATTCCATTGCTAGCTTATTGTGCCCGAATTCAAGATGGAAGCAATGATTATTTTGTATACCCGACACCTCAAAGTAATCAAAGTCAGGGGCATATTTTTTAATCTTTTCTGCCATGGGCTCACCCTGATTCTGGCAAACAATATCATCCTTTGCCCAACACATAAAGGTACTGCACCAATTTTCATTAACAAATGATGACGGTGAAAGGTAATTTATATAGGGAAACTCATTAAAATTAGATAAATCATATTTCAAAGGGAAATCGCCAACAATAAGCTGAGCCGTTTTAGGTATAACACCCAGAAGCTTTGTACCTTTAAGAAGAACATCTAAATCATATATACCGCACATAAGCATTGCACCTTTAAAGCGCACATTTATTGCAGGACAGTTTAATTCCTGCGATAAATAAGGATTGCAACAAAGTGCCTCAAGATACGATGCAGTATAACCGCCTGAGCTGTCGCCTGTTACAACAAGGTTATTTAAATCAATATTGTATTTTTGTGCAAGCACCTCAATATAATTTGCCGCATTTACGCAGTCATTTAAATATTGGGGGAAACACGTTTCAGGCGGCATACGGTAATTCACACAAAAAACAAAGTAGCCCTCGTTTGCATAGAATTCGCTTATGCTTACACGGCACTTTTTGTCGCCCATTATAAAGGCGCCACCGTGAAAATACAAAACAAGAGGATGCTTTTTGCCATCATTTAAAATATCATCCTTATAGTAAAGGTCGCCTTTTGTTAAATTATGAGAATCATAGCTCACATCTTTCACACAGGTAATGTTACGGTAACGCTTTATATTCTGACCGGGATAACATATACCGTCAACTGCTTTAAAAACAATTTGTGCCCTATTCACAAAAACATCTCCAGTTTTCACAAATAAATTTGGGGTACCCCTACCCTATATTTTCATATTAATACAAATTCTGGTAAATTTCAACATTTATTTATCTATGGTTTGTTTTTCAATATCCTTTTTCAGCTTAAGAATAATTCGTTTTTCAAGACGTGATATATAACTTTGAGATATACCCAATTCATCGGCTACCTCTTTTTGTGTCTTTTCTTTTTCACCGCACATACCAAAACGCATATTCATAATTTTGCGTTCTCTTTCGGGCAAGGTTGCCATGCATTTATGTAATATTCTTTTTTCATCCTCCATTTCAACATTATCGTTTATTTCAAGTCCGTCGCAACCTAATATATCAGATAAAAGAAGCTCATTCCCGTCCCAATCTACATTCAAGGGCTCATCTAAGGATATGTCAAGCTTCTGATGATTGACCTTACGCAAATGCATTAATATTTCGTTTTCTATGCATCTTGATGCATAGGTTGCAATTTTAATATTTTTTTCGGGATTAAAGGAATTAACTGCTTTTATTAAACCGATTGTGCCGATTGAAACTAAATCTTCTATATTAACACCCGAAGACTCAAATTTTTTTGCAACGTAAACTACAAGCCTTAAATTGTGCTCTACAAGCTTATTTTTAGACTGTAAATCACCTATTCTGAGCAATTCAATACACCTATCCTCTTCTTCCCTGCTCAATGGTGGCGGTAAGGTCTGAGGGCTGTTTATGTAAAAAACACCTTTAGAAAATAACTTTTGCAAAAGCTTATTTTTCAAATTGTTTATTTGATTTATAAAATTCATTTAACCACGCCTATTCTGAAATATTTTTATTAAGAAGCAAGCTGTATTGCCCATCTGAGAAATTTTTATCTGTTATGCCTATACAAACGTTTTTTATAACCTTTCCTTTTTTATCATTTACAATTTCCACCTTATCAGGTGTAAAAACAGGCATCAATGAATCTCTTCCCACAGTTTTACAAGGAACAAAACGTATTACCTTATTTAAAGAATCCGGTACATTGACCAAATCTTGTTTTTTAAAAAAATTTAATTCCTCATATGTAAACAAGGCAGAAAGTGACTTTAACTCACCTACAAAAACACTGCGACCTGTTAAAACATCTGTAAGGTTATTGCAGTTATCAACACATCCAGTCAGGGTAAGCTTTGTATTTCTGAAGCTTATTACTACCGTATACAAATCCTTTTTACTGACTCTACGCTCTGAAATGTAATCAAGAAGCATAAATATTCCATATACAACAAAAATACTGCCCAACAAAAATTTTATACTTATATCAAAATATATTGCACCGTTAAAATACAGAATTTTATTTTGAAAAAAGCTAACCTGTAAAAAGAAAATAATACCGCCGAATAAAGCACTTACGCCAATAAAACTGCAATATACTTTTACAAAGGCTTTTATTCTGTCGGGGAAAAAGCTGACAAACACTATCGCCAAAGAAACAAGGACCTTAAAAAGAACTGAAAATATAATGTTAATATCTTCCACAAGAATTATAAGTGAAGATAATCCGCCGATTATACTGCCTACCGCCACTCCCCATTTACTTGTTGAATACCTTGTAAATACACGGCAACACACAAGAAAAATATACGTTATTACAATATTCAGGCTAACAAGCACATCTGCATAAATTGTAATCATAAAACCACCTCACAGTCACTTTATATATTATAGCTTTAAAGATATAAAAGTTTTGTCGGTAAAGGTCGGTTTGACTTGACATTATTTAAAATACATTTTAAAATTAAAGCAATTGATTTACTATATCAAAATTTAAACAGCGAGCTGGTGACACTATGATTTTTTACAAAAACGCACAGGTTATTTTTCCTGATAAAATAAGAGATTGCGTTGTTGCAACCGAAAACGGTAAAATTATTGATATATGCAATAACTTTACACCACAAGAAAATGACCGTGTTATTGACTGTCAGGGTTATTTTCTTTCACCCGGCTTTGTTGATATTCACGTACACGGTGGCGGTAATAAAAGTGCAATGAGCGAAGATTACCGCGATATTATTGAAATGGCTCAGGCACATTTAAAATACGGCACAACATCCATTGCGCCCACTACACTTGCCGCACCTGTTGAGCAGTTAAAAAAAGTTACTCTTTCAATAAAAAAAGCTTCTGAAAATATTAAGGATGCTACAATTCTGGGTGTGCATTTTGAGGGACCGTATATATCCAAAAAATACAAGGGTGCACAAAGCGAGGATAATATTCTCAACCCTGATGTTTATCCGCCTGATGAGCTTTTTGATTTGTGGAATAAAATACTTATTATGGGTGCCGCCCCTGAAGAAAAAGGTGTGCTTGCCCTTGGTGACAAGCTAAAAAAATGTGGAATTGTAGGAAGTGTTGCTCACTCTGCTGCATCCTACGAGCAGGTTGAAGATGCACTAAATCACGGCTTTTCAGACATTACTCACATCTATAATGCCTGCACCTCTTGTTTTAAAACAGGTATAATGCGTACCGCAGGTGTAGTTGAGGCAGGTCTTGCCATAGATGAAATAACTGCACAAACAATTGCAGATTTACGTCATTTACCAAAAGGACTTTTAAAGCTTATATATAAATGTAAGGGCGACAGTAAAATGTACCTTATTACAGACGGTCTTGAATACTCTGCCGCTGATATAAAAGAAAATACCGTTTTCACTCAGGAAAACGGCATACAGGTTGTGTATGAAGATAATGTTATGAAGCTTGCAGACAGGTCTGCTCTGGCAGGCAGTGTTGCTACATTAAAGGACTGTGTAAGAAATATGTATAAAGAGGTTGGTGTGCCCCTTTACAGCGCAGTTAAAATGGCGAGCCTTACACCTGCAACCGTTGTTGGCTACGAAAACAAAAAAGGTCAGATTAAACCCGGCAATGATGCAGATTTGATTTTATTTGACGATAATATTAATATAAAGGCAGTATATACAAAATAAATGTAAAAGACGGAGTGACCTGAATCACTCCGTCTTAATTTTTATATTAAATTCTTTAATGCATTTCTTGTACCTGAGCCTACAAGACCATCCACAGTTAAGCCCTGTGCTGTCTGGAAGCTTCTTACAGCGGTATCTGTTTTGCCGCCAAAATCACCGTCTATATCAGACTCTGAAAGGTAACCTAACTGACTGAGATACCATTGCAGCCACTTCACACCTTCACCCGTATCACCTTTTTTAAGTGTTACGGCAGGCTCGGTATATGGGCATACAGGTTTAATTTCATTAAGAACTATATAATCTGCAGAAGCATAGCCTGTATATGTAATTCCGTTCAAAGCAAACTGTACCTTATACCATCCGTCAAGCGTTTCAAGTATAAGCACTGCCTGACCGTTTGAAGCTGTTGTAACAACAGAAGATGACGTGCTTGCAGAACTGCGTATATTAAGGTAATCCCCAACCTTAACAACGCCTGTACGCTGAGCCTCACCTGTTGTTTTAACAGAAAGTGCAGCAGTTTGTGCAGACACGGCTACCATGCTTGATGTTTTATAATATGCACAAACCTTATAAAGATAAGTTGTTCCCGAAAGTAAGCTGGTATCGTAAAACTGTGCTTCGGTAACTGTACCGGCCAGCACATAACCGCTTACGCTATTGTACCTGTACACATAATAACCATCAGCAGCAACTGCATTCCATTTAAGTCGTATGGAATTATCCTTAACCTCACTTGCGTAAAGACCGGTAGGTGTTGCAGGCGCAGTTTTTATTTCCATAACCTTACTATACTGTGTAAATATATAAAATCCTTCGGACCCCATATAGAAGCCTCGTATACGGTACTTAGCCGTAGCTCCTGAGGTTAAAGTATCAGTATAAGTTGTGGCAGAGGTTGCTTTGAGCATTTTGTAGCCTGAAGAGGCTTCATCATACTTAAACACCTGATAATACGATGCGCCTTTTATTGCATCCCATCTCAAGGTTACTGCTTTTTCTGTTGTGGTTGCAGTAACCTGAGGAACAGTATTAATAAACATTTCCTCCGCAGTCATATCACCGTATGGCATATCTTTAAAAACAGGAATTGAAAATACCTTTTTATTTTCAAGCACACCACTATCGTTATATGCTACGTAAGTTTTTTGACTTTCCGCAACGGCAGCACGTATATTTGCCATATACTCGTGACCGTACAAAGTATCGGATGCAGGGTTAACGTTAAACTTTTGCAAATATCCTGTAAACTGTGTTTCGGAAAAAGACTCATAAATATACTGTGCACCGTAATAAATAGATTTATACGGTGAATCCCACGGTCTGCCGTAGGTGCTTGAAACATTTACATTAGATTTTGCAATATATCCGCTGTACCTTGTACCGTTCACAGTTGCTTTTACATTGTAAAAATTACCTGATGTTCCCACGTAATTAAGCTCTGTACCCTTCGGAACAGTCACAACAACTGCAGAACCTGCAGAGGTAGTTTTGTACATAGTGGCATTGGTTTTTGCGTTCATTAAACCGTTTGCCCATCTCAGACCGTCGCCTGCGCCTGTATATGCACCAATATTATAGTAATTATAAATACCGTTATAAGGTGAATTTTTACCACTTGAGCCACCTGCATTTGCAGAGGAGCTTGAGCCTACCTCCTGAACAATTTTAGATGCAAGGTAATACGCACTCATACCGCTATCCTTTGCGGCTTGCATTATTGCCTGAGAATATTTAACAGGTACACCGTTTTTCTTATATGTTACGGTATTGCCGTTAGCATCCAGATAAGTAATATTACTGTTATACATCCAGGTTGATTTTAAAATAGATTCAACTGCAGTTGCAGTATGAGTTTCATCATAAGCAGTTGTTTCAAACTGGAAAATATCTTTTTCATTAAGGAAATTACGCGGGTCAAGATAATATTCAACTGCCGCTTCTGATGCACTTACCCAGTTACTTGCTTCCTGAATTACGCCTTTACAGCTACTGCAACTACACATTAAATCTGCAGAAACAATATTCTCTATTAACTGTTTATTATGTGGCGTGTGCTCACCTTCAACTGCCTCAGACCACGTAAGGTTAGTAATAAAAGGCACAAATTCCCACTCAGGATATTTTTTGTGTAAAGCAAGAATATCTTCAACGTACGATTTTGTAAAGCCCGCATCAAGAAGATTCTGAACATACTCTTCATCTGTTACGTAAGATAAGGTTTCTATATAAACAAGCTGAGCATCCTTAATGGAAACGATACCGTCACCGTTAAAATCAACACCGTCCAAAGCATCTGCCTGACCTGCCGCTACCATTAAAACATAGCGTACATCTTCTGTTGTAACAAATTCATCACCGTTGAAATCACCTTTAACGGAAGAAGTAACCCACACCTGTTCAGAAAGCTCTGCAACCTCTGTATTTTCATCCTCAGACAATTCTGTTACAACTGATGTTGAAGAACCTTCCTCCGCATAAGCCACAGGTAAAGCTGCGCAGAAAGATATTACCAGACAAAGTGATATTAACATATTAAAAAATCTTTTCATTGCAACTCACCACTTTTCGACATAATAATCTATTATACAATAAATATACCATATAAAAAAGCACTTAATATTCTTTTTTAGAACATTAAATGCTTTTAATACAAAATTAATATTCTTCCTCTTCTGACGGAAGTAAAAAATCATCTTCTAACGTATCAAGACCTATATGGTCTGAATTATATATTTTTGGTGCAACAAGCATATTTTTACGTTCTTTGATTTTCAAATCCTGCTCCGCTAATATTTTGGAATTAAAATGCTTACGCACCATTAAGCACATAATTATAAATAAAAGTAACTCCAAAAGCACAAGAATATACCTTGCAATATCACTTGAAAAAACAGGAATCAATAAATCTCCGATTTCAGTCAATTCATATTTAACAACAGAAATATACATACTTCTGTAAATAGCGTAAGCAATGCCCACCAAAAACGTTGTTGCTTCAATATAAAAAAGCTTTTCATTTTTATCCCTGAGCAAATATAACAATGCAATCATGGTAAACAAAAACGGGTATGTGCCAAAGGTGTTAAAAAAGCCTAAAAACATTTTAGGTAACACAGCACCTATGCCTTCACCACCAAGACCTAACAATATTTTTTCAACAGGCTTGCTGATAAATTTAATTAAAAAGGTAAACAACAGAATATATTTTAAAACTCTGGTAAACTTTCTGTTTTTAAAATCTCTGTGACGCTTGTAACCGACACTCTCACCGTTAAGGGCAAGAAAGGAAAGTACAAAAATAACGTAAAAGGTATAATACGATACCTTTTCACCGTATGTGCCAAGCTCAGGCTTAATTAACCCTGCAAAAATAAAGGCGTTGGCCACAAACAAAATTATTGCATTAATTGTAAGTAATTTAGCAGAGTTTGAAAGATACTCGGCTTTAGTCACAGCCAACCCTCCTTTTATAAATAATCGGCGACACAACGTGCCGCCGAAGATTTTTAATTATTTTGTTTCTGCAACACTCATTTGCTTTTTAGCCAATTCTTTGATTGCATCGGAATCACCGGACATTGCAATCTTAGCGGCTTCTTCACGGCGTTGAAGAAGTTCAATGTACATGCGCTCTCTCTTCTCACCTGAAAGGTCATAGAAGAAAATAGGAATAATACCAAGAAGACCTGTTACTGTAGGAATAATTGTTGCCATTGCGAAAAGGCCAAACTTAGTATTGTCTGTTTGTGCCTCGCCCCTTGTGTAAGAAGAAATATCGTACCGGATAAGCTTCTTAAGCTGTAAGGAAAGAGCAGAGTTGAGAATACTTGCGAGCTTCTTTGTAAGGTCACGCGCAACAGAAGTCATAGCCTCTGTACGATAACCGTTTTTCCATTCACAATAGTCCATAGCTTCGTTGTACATTTCGCTCGGAATAACACGACGTACGCCCCAGAATACCATGTAAATAGCTTCTTTAATTGCCATAACAAAGAACATCGGCAATACCTTTTTGTATACACCGTTGTGCTTACCGCCTATCATACCGATAAGGAATACCGGTATGTCAAGAAGAGACTGGCTCTTT
>JAZUMM010000068.1:0-2471 GCA_045603625.1 Acutalibacteraceae bacterium
ATTAGCATTGTTTTCATTTTTGCTTAATTTATTTAAATAGCCACTTTTTACTACTGAAACAGAAATAAAGACTGTTACCAGTATTTCAATGACAATTAATAAACATATTCTGTAACTCATACCACTAAAAATAACACCCTCGTTTTTAACGATACATCGCAAATTCAAAGGATTTATATCGCTATTTCCACATTAGTTGAAATAACATTCTACCCTGTTAATAGGCACGCCCATAGAAGAAAAACGTTTTTCGTATTCTGTCATAACGTTACCTTCGTTATACTCAGAGTTGTGAAGGTCAAAGGTCAGTTTTTCTGTTCTTATGCCAAAAGCTTCAAATTCTTCAAGAGAGAAATCAAAAAGACCACGGTTATCTGTTTTAAAGAAAATAGCGCCGTCAGGCTTAAGAATTTGTTTATATATTGCAAGAAATGTTCTGTATGTAAGGCGACGTTTTTCGTGACGTGATTTTGGCCAAGGGTCAGAAAAATTAAGATATATTCTGTCTATACTGCCTTTTTCAAAAATCCCAGTCAATTCTTTTGCATCTATACAACATACGCGAACATTACTGAGTCCGCTTTCTTTAACCTTTTCCGCTGCAATCACAAGAACATCTGAAACCTTTTCAATTGCAAGAAAATTAACGTCTTGTTCTTTAGCCGCAGTACCTACAATAAAATCGCCTTTACCGCAACCGATTTCAATTCTCAGGGGCTTATTGTTACCAAATAACTCCCGAGAGCAATTACCTGCCGCTCTCAAATCCTTAATAACAATATCACCGCACGCCTCAAGACGTTCTGCACCATGCTTCTTCTTATGAACTCTCATCTTACACCTCAAACGTAAATTTATCTGAATCTCAACAGATATTATATGTTTTATCATAAAATTTGTCAATTAACTCGCTCTTGTATTTACATATAGTTTTGTGTATAATCTATCTATTATTTTAAAAAGAAGTGATTTTTTTGGAAAAAGAAACAAAACAATTGCCAAAGGAAGCAGAAAACAACGAATCAGCTCTCAAGCTGGATACGAAAACTGTTTCTGCTATTGTTGGCTTACTTATTATTATACTTGGTATTGTAGGTGTATTAACACAAACTGTTACACCGGGTGAATATGAAGTCAAAGACGGAACAATAATTGACGGCACATATCACGTTCTGGAGGATTACAAGCTCCCTATATGGAAAATATTATTTTCACCTATTATGTGCTTATCCAGTAGTCAGGCAGGCACCGGTGTACTTATAATATTACTTATAATACTTATTGGCGGTTCATTTTTAATACTTGAAAAATGTGGCGTGCTTAAATTTATTATGGCAACGCTTATAAAAAAATACAGTAACAAAAAATACACTCTTATGGCAATTGTTACTTTTGTGTTAATGGCGTTAAGCTCAACTGCAGGAATACTGGAAGAATCTCTTACAATTATTCCTATTGCAGTTGCGGTTTCCTTAGCTCTCGGCTGGGACTCGCTTGTAGGTCTTGGTATGAGCATTGTATCAATTGCTTGGGGCTTTACTGCCGCCACCTTTAACCCTTTTAACGTTGTTACTGTACAAAAGCTTTCAGATTTAGAAATCTTTTCAGGTACATGGCTAAGGTTAATTATTTTTGTTGGCGTTTACCTTATACTTTTCTTTTTCCTTTATACCTATGCACGTAAAATAGAAAAAAATCCAAAAGCATCACTTGTATACGAATCTGATTTAGAGTTACGTAAAAAATACTCTCTTGAAGGTACAGATGAAATCTTAAATGACCCCAAAATCCAAAAAGGAACTAAAGCGTACCTTATATGCATGCTTATTGACGTACTTTTTATTGTTCTTGATTTTATCTTAGGTACAGGCGGTTCAATTTCTCTTCCTGCAATGGCAGTACTCTTTACAACAGGCGGTCTGCTTGCAGGACACTTTACAGGCTTTAACAGCAAAAAAATTGCCAAAACCTTCTTTAACGGTGTAAAAGCCATATCCCCTGCTATATTACTTATTCTTTTTGTTATTGCTATAACATACGTGCTTGATGAAGGTAAAATAATGCACACTATGCTTTACCATTTTTCAAATGCGATGAAGAATGTATCGCCTTATGCTGCGATTTTCCTTATTCTTGGAATTGTTGCTTTACTTGAATTTGTTGTTGGCAGCAGTACTGCAAAAGCATTTTTAATTGTACCCCTTGTTGCACCACTTGCAGACCTTATAGGTCTCACGAAGCAAAGCGTTGTAACAACCTTCTGCCTTGCAGACGGCTTTACAAACCTTTTATATCCGACTAACGGATTAATAATTATTGCTGTTGGTCTTATTAACGTTTCCTTCGGCAAATGGCTCAAATGGACCTGGAAGCTATTTTTAGGTGAATTTATTTTCTCTGCTTTAATTATGGTTCTGATGGTAGCAATAAATTATAAATAAAAATTAATTTTCACTTTTTTTTAAAAAACA
>JAZUMM010000069.1:0-13008 GCA_045603625.1 Acutalibacteraceae bacterium
TGGAGGAATACACGATGGAAGCTATCAAAACAATAGAAACAAAAAATCTTTGTGAAAGCGCTAAAAACGGTGGTTGTGGCGAATGCCAGACTTCTTGCCAATCAGCATGTAAAACAAGTTGCGGTATTGCAAACCAACAGTGCGAAAGCAAAAAGAAATAATTAAAGCTACTGAAGATGCCGCCTTTCAGGCGGCATTTTTAATATAATTTTTTACACGGAGAAAAGATATGATTCACTCTTACAAATTAGGCGGATACAATATCATTATTGATGTTTGCTCCGGCTCAATTCACGTTGTAGACGACGCTACCTTTGATATAATTGAAGCTTATGAAAACAAATCACGTAAAGAAATTTCTGATTTTATACTTTCAAAATATAAAGATGATAAAACAGTAACTAAAGAAGCTATTGATGCTTGCTTTGAACAAATTGAAGATTTGAAAAAAACAGGCAAGCTTTTTACTCCTGATACCTTCAAAGATATGGCAGGCGACCTTAAGGCAAAAAGCGCAGGTGTTGTTAAAGCACTTTGCCTTCACATTGCACACACCTGTAACCTGAATTGCTCATACTGTTTTGCAAGCCAGGGCAAATATCACGGTGACAGAGCAGTTATGAGCTTTGAGGTAGGCAAGCAAGCCCTTCCTTTTCTTGTGGCACACTCTAAAGGCAGAAGAAATCTTGAGGTTGACTTCTTCGGCGGTGAACCGCTTATGAACTTTCAGGTTGTTAAGGACCTTGTTTATTATGCAAGAAGCATCGAGAAGGATGCAGGCAAAAACTTCCGTTTTACACTTACCACAAACGGTATGCTCGTTGACGATGACGTTATTGATTTTGCCAATAAAGAATGCAGTAACGTTGTTCTCAGCCTTGACGGCAGAAAAGAAATTCACGACAGATACCGCGTTGACTACGCAGGCAAAGGCTCATGGGAGCAAATTGTACCTAAATTCCAAAAATTTGTTGAGGCACGTGGCGGTAAAAATTACTATATGCGCGGTACCTTTACCCATGCGAACCCCGATTTTCTTGAAGATATAAAAACAATGCTTGATTTAGGCTTTACGGAATTAAGTATGGAGCCTGTTGTTGGTCCTGAAAGCGAACCATCTTCACTTACAAAAGAGGATTTGCCTATTGTTCTTGACCAATACGAAAAATTGGCAGAGCTTATGCTTGCCCGTCATAAAGAAGGCAAGCCGTTCACCTTCTATCACTATATGATAGACCTTAAAGGCGGTCCTTGTATTTACAAACGTATTTCAGGCTGTGGCTCAGGTACAGAATACATGGCAGTTACACCTTGGGGCGACCTTTACCCATGCCATCAATTTGTTGGTGAAGAAAAATTCAAACTTGGTGATATTTGGAACGGTGTAACAAACACCGAAGCACAAAATGAATTTGCCGCTTGTAACGTATACACAAGACCTGAATGTCAGGAATGTTGGGCAAGACTTTATTGCTCAGGCGGATGTGCTGCAAACGCCTACCATGCAACAGGTAGTGTAAACGGAGTTTACAAGTACGGTTGCGAGCTTTTCAAAAAAAGAATGGAATGTGCAATTATGCTTGAAATTGCAAAAACATTGGATGAGAAATAATGAATACACCTATTTGTGATTTTGTAGAAAAATACGCAAAAAGCAATGCTCACCGACTTCATATGCCCGGTCACAAAGGCTCCTCATTTTTAGGCTTTGAGCACCTTGATATTACCGAATTCAACGGCGCAGATGTTTTATATGCACCGCAAGGCATTATAAAAGAAAGCGAAGAAAATGCCTCACGTATTTTTAACACTCAAAAAACAGTATATTCATGCGAGGGCTCTTCACTATCTGTAAGGGCTATGCTCTACCTTGCCCTTTCCGCTTGTGACGGTAAAAGCAAAACGATTCTTGCGACACGCAATGCACACAAGGTTTTTAATACTGCTTCTGCCTTGCTTGATTTTGAAACGGAGTGGCTGTATTCCAAAGACGATGACAATGGCATTGTTTCGTGCATTGTAACACCTGAACAGTTAGAAAATAAGCTTTCCTGTATGGATAACAAGCCTGTCGCCTTTTACATAACAAGCCCCGACTACCTCGGAAACATTGCAGATATTAAAGGTCTTGCAAAGGTTTGTAACGACCACAACATTTTATTTTTATGCGATAATGCACACGGTGCGTACCTTAACTTTTCAGAGGAAAACAATCACCCCATAAAGCTGGGTGCCCACATTTGCTGTGACTCAGCTCACAAAACATTACCTGTTTTAACAGGCGGTGGTTACTTACACATAAGTAAAAGCGCACCAAAAGCACTTGCAGATAATGCAGAACGGGCAATGGCACTTTTTGCATCCACAAGTCCATCTTATTTAATATTGCAATCCTTAGATTATATAAACCCTTACCTGTATACAAATTATAAAAGCGACTTAAAAAGGTGTGTTGAAAAAACTGAAAGATTAAAGGCTTCACTTTTAAAACAGGGCTATACACTTGCAGGCAATGAAAAAACAAAAATCACCATTGCAACAAAAAGCTATGGATATACAGGAACAGAAATTGCAAAGCTTCTTGAAAAAAACAACATCTTTTGTGAATTCTATGACCCTGATTACATAGTTCTTATGGTAACCCCCCAGACAAAAGATGAAACATTTTCAATTCTTGAAAAAGCCTTACTTTCCATAAAGAAAAGGGATGCGATACATATTTTTCCGCCTAAAACGGAAAAAGCAAAAAAAATTCTTTCTCCAAGGGAAGCAATTTTCAAAAAATCTCAACGTATACCTGTTAAAAACGCCACCGGTAAAATACTTGCAAGCGAAAATGTATCTTGTCCGCCTGCTATACCAATTGTAACCTGTGGCGAAGAAATAACCGAAAACAGTATTAAGCTTTTCAACTACTACGGCATAACCGAAGTAGACGTAATTCTTCAGGAGGAATTATTATGAAAAACAAGAAAAAAATAATTATAACAATCGTTGCAGTAGTACTTACCATTGCTATAACAGGCGGTGCTATTGGTCTTTACGTAATGAGATTTGCCAACGACAAAAATGACACAGAAGAATTATTCAGAAAAAACGTTGACGCTGTCGGTTACGAAAACACAATAGAAACGGCGTATGCACAAACAGAAATATACGACGTTATTGAAAATCATTTTAAGTCACAATTGCCTGAAGGTAAAACTGAGAAAAAAGCTATTATTTTAGGCTACGACGGTTGCCGTGCAGATATACTTACAGAAAAACAAACAGATGGTGCCGTAACGTATCTTACAGAAAACGGCGGTTCAATTAACCTTTTGTATTGTGGCGGTGTAAACTACCCCGAAAAAAATACTCAGGATACTTCAACTGCTCCCGGCTGGTGCTCAATACTTACAGGTGAATGGGCAGATGTTCACGGTATTACAGGTAACGACATTACAAAATCTATGGAAACAAAAACTCTTTTAACCTCACTTTGCGAGGAAGAGATTATTGACAGTGCCTCATTTATTACAAAGTGGAAGGGTCACTTTTCACGAGATAATGCAACATACCTTGAAGAAAAGAAATACTGTGAAGACAACAATCTTAACGTAAGCTTTAATCATTGCAAGAATAACGATGCAAGTCACGAGGCAATTATGACTGAGGTTAATACTAAAGACTGTGCAGATTTTCTGTTCGTTATTTACGAACAAACAGACTCAACCGGTCACAATTACGGTTTTACCTTCAATAACCCTAAATACAAGGATGCATTTAAAGCAGAAGATAACTGTGCATACCAGGTTATTAAAGCAATTGAAGCAAGAGAAACCTACGATACAGAAGACTGGCTTATTATTGTTACATCCGACCACGGCGGAATAAACACAGACCACGGTGACGAAAGCATTCAGGAAAGAATGACCTTTGTTGTAATGAACAAGGATTGGGAAAATTAATATATAAAGACGTATTGCATGGCAATACGTCTTTTTTGTTAATACAATCCATTAAGCTTTTCTATATCAAAATCAATTCCGCAATGTTTTGCCCATTTTTTAATCACATAATAAAGCTCAGAATGCTCTTCAATGGCTTTATTATTCTTCCTTCTTGCCTGAACAATTTCATTTTTTGAAATTTCTATTGCGGCTACCATTTTATTATCATTATAAACAACGGCAAGTGTCCCCAGGCTTGAATCCCATTCTGTAAGGCAATTATCAAGCCTTTCGCCTGCATTAATACATTCTTTTTTCGTTCTGAGATATACAATGCGGTGTTTATCCACAACGGCGTTTTTCATATTCTCCGTTACGTTATAAAGTGGTATTGATATACTGTTGCGTGTACGCAAGGTAATTGGTGCTTGCCTGAAAACATTAACACCAAGAAGCCACTTTTCTTGCTCTTTTATACGTATATATTCACTTAAAGAGCTATAAAACATAGCATAGCCTACTATAAATTCACAGCAATTAAACTTATTTACAAGCTTAGCTTTGCCCATAACAGAAGAATAATCCTTTAGAAAAGTTTTTAAAGAATAATCGTAATGATGCATTATAGATAAAAACTGAAAAATAAAATCTTTATTTATAATACTACAAAACAGGTTTACATCATCTAAAACACTATATAAAAACTCACACTCCTTTATGTAAAAGAACAAACCGCTGTTTTGTGTAAAGACTCTTTTAACAGATTTACAATCGGGAATAGTTGAATTTTTTAATAGCATCATTGCAGCTTGCGGATTACTGATTTTATTTGCAATTTCACAAAAGCTGTCATCAATTACGTTTGCGTTTTCCCAATAAGGAATGGCATAATAAAAATTTTTTGGAAAGCCTGTAAAGCGCAATAATTCCACAAGCCTGAAAAAATCAAGCTCCTTTACAGAAAAAGCTATACTTTCACCTGTAATTTTTTCAAACAATCGCTTTACCGTTCGCTTTATAATTATATTTTTTTGAAACAAATCAACAAGAGCATCGTTATCATAATTAAATACAGAGTCTGTAACCTTATGGGAGCATATACAATTGCCGTCACTTTCAATTTCAAGATAAGTATTTCTGCTTGAAAAATCAAAAACTGCTATTTCACTTAAGGGGAAATTCATATTGGCAGTTCCCTTCAACCACTTTAAAGATACAAGCTCCGTAAGATTTTTTATCGGCTTTTTCACAAATAATTTATTATCTGTGTATTCAATTTCAATAAGGAGCCTGTTACTTACTTTTTGGGAAGCATAGCCGCACCATTTACACGTATAAACCTTATCATCAAATTTTGAGGACTGAATATATAAAATATTCTCCGATTCACCTAACATAGAGGGCTGAATATCTGCCCAGCTTAAAATTTTTTCAAGACTTCGCTTATGCTGAGCAAACCATCTCACTGTATGATAATGAGAATAAGCATAAGCCTCTTTACCACAATGAGGACATTTTATAAAATGCGTTATTACCTGCGCTCTGTCCCCTGTTCTTTTAACGTATGTTATGTGGTTTTGCTTACGGCTCGTCAGCATTTCGCAAGCAGAATACAAATCAACCTCGTTTATTCTTTCAATAAATTCGTAGCCTGTTGCTATTTCAAATGATAAATTTAAAACGTTCATTTTGTACCTCTCAATATTTTCTATACAAAATAGTAACACATCTTAAGTCCTTATAATGGTACCGATTAAACAGGTACCCTGTTGATTTATGAAGCATTTTTTTGTATAATACAGAGGTAAGAGGTGAAAGATATGACAGAGGTTGAAATTTACAATAAAATTCTTGAGTTTTTTGAAAGAAAAATTCAGGGCACCTATATTACCGAAGAAGAAAAACAAAAATATTTTGTTCCTGAAATAGAGCTTAAAATTAACCTTGAACGCTTTGAAATTCAAAGCTTTTATTGCCGTCTGGCATCCTCCCTACAAAACAGCGGTAATATGCATAACTCAATAAAATTCAACAACCATGACTCTGAAAATTACAGAATAATAAAAAATACACTTTTTGATTTTGATGCAAGAAGAGTATTGAAAGAATATGGCAATGAAAATGACCTTTACAAAGCATTAACAGATAACGGAATTACAGATAAAGGTGTAAATATTACTAAAGGCTCAAACTGGAAAAGGTATGCAAAAGGCTTATACAAGGGTGCTAATTTTCTGGTAAACAAAAAAGGCGAAGAAATAATCAATAACCTGATTTCTTACAACAACGCCGAAGAAGTAAAAGATGAATACATTGATAAAATCAAATATATTTCAACAGAAATTTACGGCTTGGGCGTTGCTTTAACCTGCGACTGGTTAAAGGAATGCGGCTGCACCTGGCTTGCAAAGCCTGACGTGCATATAAATGCCGTTTACAACGTAATTCACGGTAGAAAAGAAAAAGCCTCTGTCAAGGAAGAAGAGGTTATTAAATATATGTTTAATTGGGCAAAAAGCTTAAAATCTGTTGATCCCGAGATAACAACATACAAATTGGATAAAATAATCTGGCTCATTTGCACAGGTAACTTTTACCTTCATCCCCATAAGCTTATTAACCGCAATACAATTGTTAATATGATAAATAACAAAAATTAAAGCTATAAGTCAGAGTAACATTCTTACAGCCTTCCGAAAAAATTTATTAAGTTTTATATTTGTTATTCATTTAAAAATATCATACAAGCTAAAGAATACGTTTAAACCGTATCATTTTGTTGATTTTGCTCAAATTATGTGGTATTATGTAGAAAAATGGGGTGGTGGTCAGATGCTTTGTAACAGAATTAAACAGTTCAGAGAATATAATAATATTAATCCTGAGCAAATTGCAGAAATTATTGGGGTCAGTACAAATACTTACGAAGAATTTGAATCAGGCAAGGCTGTTCCTACAATAGATATTATTGAAAAGCTTGCAAAAAGCTACAAGGTTACAATAGATGAGTTTTACGGCTATACACCTCGCCTGACCTTACACGATAAAAATTTTGATTTTTCAACTGATGTTCCTGAGCAAACATTAAAAATGTCTGATTTATCATGGGACGAAATACAACTGATATTACATTACAGGCAGCTTGAGGACAAGGAGCCTCTTATAAAAAACGTTCTGCAACAAAACAACAACGAAAACAAATAAAAAACGGAGGTGAAATTCACCTCCGTTTTATTTTTTAACGAATTAAAACTTTACAATTTCGCCCATCATACCGGGTTTTGCAAAAGCAGCGTTGCTTTCATCTGTATCGATGTGCATTGCAGGAGCAAAGTTAGGGTTAACACGGCAAACAACGTCACCGAAAATAAGGTCTCTGCCGTCTGACTCAATTTTAACGCCAACAATTTCTTTATCACATACGCCGAATTCTTCTGCTGCTGCAGGTGTAAGGTGAATATGTCTTTTAGCAACAATAACGCCTTCTGAAAGCTCAACCTCGCCTTTAGGACCAACAAGCTTACAAGAACCGCTGTTTGCAACGTCGCCGCTTTCACGTACAGGAGCAACACAACCAATTGAACGAGCATCTGAAGCAGAAATTTCAACCTGTGATGCCGGTCTTGTAGGGCCAAGAATTGAAACTGCAGGGAACTGACCCTTGGGGCCTACAACTGCAACTCTTTCTTCACATGCGAACTGACCCGGTTGAGAAAGGTCCTTTTTATTTGTGAGCTCATAGCCTTCACCGAAGAGAATATCAAGGTCTTCTCTTGATACGTGCACGTGACGTGCAGATGTTTCAACAAGTACTTTGTTTGCCATTATAATAATCCTTCTTTCAAAAATACAAGTGCAACTTGCTTAATTTTCAAACACGTTAATTATACACAATAAACAATCTTTTTGTCAAGTTAAAGGTTAACATTGAAACGTTAATTTTTTTGTGATAAAATTACGTTATGTATGATAAAAAATACGAAAGTAAGTTCACAAGGAGTATAATATGGAATTTTTAAGAGCCTTATTGGCATTGTTTTTAAGTATGATTTCAATCTTCAATATTTTTGAAGGTCCCCACGAAGTAGTTAACCCCACTACACGAAAGGATTTTGAATACCTTGAATATCCGTCCGAAGCAATTATCAGCCTTAAAGACGCAAACTTAACCTTAAACGAATTCAAAAGTCGTGGCGATGATGACGGAGACGAATTATTTGTTAATGCACAAGGCTACACAGATATAAATGGTGTTATTGAATCACCTTACTTTACCGTACATGTTGAAAACAAAGAAATACCTGTATATGCAACTACTGTTTTTGTAGGTACAACTCAAAAAGGTGAGCTTCACTCATTCTGCGAAATATATGTTGATACAAAATCAGTTATTAATTACGATTTTCAGCTTAACACATCAGATTTTGGTATATCATCTGTTAAAGTATTCCCCTCTTCCTTAACACCTGAGCTTATACATACAGGTAATGTTCTTAATGCAAAAATTACTAAATTAGGTACATATACTTTCGTATTTAACGAAAATGACCAGGCCCACGGCTTTACTCTTTTTGTAAGAGAATTAGTTGATGAAGATGCAGAAATTCAAAAATACAAAGAACAATACGGCGAAAATAACGTTGTAGTTGTTGAAGGTTACCTTAACTCTTATCCGTATTTTGATTTTTACGGCGCATCCAATATGGTTTATTACCTTAAACGCGGTTCATACCTTCGTGCTCAACATACTATTGATATTAACAGTGATACCGATGATGCAAATAATGTTGAAAGCGATGCAAACGGCAGAGTCGGTCTCGGACTGACACGTTTCCCGTATATGAACTTCCATTGCTGCAGTAACGTTAAGCTTGTCGGTAACGGAGTGATTGACCTTTCAAACCTTGACAGACGTGAAAGACGCGGACTTGTTTTTTCATATTGTACAAATATTGAAGTAAGAGGCATTAAGATTGTTAATCCACCTGAATGGTCATTTATTACTTATGACTGTGAAAACGTTACAATCAAGGATGTTGACATTTTCGGATACAGACAAAATGCTGACGCCTTTGCAATATGTAACACTCGTAACGCTACAATTGATAACTCCTTCTGCAGAAGCGGTGACGACCTTTTCGACGTTAAAACTGCAGGTGGCAGAGCTGAAGCAATAAGCCAGAACATTACATTTACAAACTGTACTGCATGGAACGGCAAGACAAGATGCTTCGGTATTTGCGGTGAGGTTAACCTTGATATAAAGGATATTACCTTCAAGGATTCCTGTGTTGTTTTCCACGATGCAACATGGAACTATGACAGAATTCCGGCAATTGCAATTATTGTTGAAAATCCGGGTGGAAGCATTTCAAACGTAACGTTTGAAAATATTGATATTTACCAGACTTCAAGCAGACCTATCGGTTGCCTTATTTATAACACAGACATACAGAACTTCAGTATTTCAGGAATCAAATACAAAAACATTTCTTATAATTCTGCAGGTCAACCTAATAAAATTGCAGGTATCAACTCAACAAACTCAGTTCAGGCAGAATTTGAAAACATTTACTATAACGGCTCAAAAATCACAGATGTAAATTCAGGTATGTTTGAATACGACAGCTATGCTACTGTTACAGTAAAATAAAAATGTAAAAGAGACAGTTCAATTGAACTGTCTCTCTTTTTTTACTTCATAAAAAGCTTGTTTAAATTTTTGCGAATAATTTCCGATTTTCTAATTAACATTGGGTGAAGTGATTTATCTTCTTTAAAAATATAATACAGGTTTAAATGCTCCGTTTTATTTTTCTCAGGCATAAACGTTTCCTCCCGAAATAATATATTTAATAATCCACCGCAACATAAGACACAGGTCTAAATGTTCCGTTAACGTACACAAGACGAATTTCATCCACTACTGTATATTTATAATACGTCATACCATCGTAATCAGAAACCCATGTTTCATACGGAATATCTTTTTCAGGCGGAGTTTCAAATGAAAGTGTTTCGGATATACTTACCACATAATTTGTATCATCAATTTTTTTAACTTCAAAAACTCTTTCATCAATATCACCACCGCCACCTTGAGGTTCTATATGAATTAAAGTATCACGCGATTCATTATATGTTATTGAAGCTTTTAACTGTGTAAAATTCAAACAAGTTACCTGCTTACCGTCCAATTCTTTGAAATTATATGTTTTACCAAATATTCGTTGAGAATAATCCTCGTAATCAGACACAGGAACTTCATAGTAATAATAATACTCATTATACTCCGTCGGATTATAAGAAAAAATATTTAACCCGGTATAAATATAATCTGCAATATTTTGCATTGAAAGCTCAGAAACACTGTCAAAATAAGGTAAACACGAATAAGAACGACCTGCACTTTTTGCCAATTCTAGCATTTCATCTTCAGAAAGAACAGGTGTTGTTTCTTCCTTTTGAGTTGTAGCTTCAGTTGTTTGCTCATTTACTTTCTCTGTTGTTTTTTCCGTTGTTTTTTCAACCTTTTCGGTTGTTTCTGCTGTGGTTGAAGCATTTGTTGATGTATCAGCTTCGGTTGTTTGCTCAGATGTTTGAGTAGTTACTACGGTTGTTTGCTCTTGTGTTAATGTAGTCATTTCCGCAGGTGTAGTTTCTGTTAAAACAGTTGGCGGAACAACATCATTAGAAGCAGGCTCATTGTCGTCATCTGACAACAAAGCAACTGTAACACCGCCCGCTATAAATATTAAAGCAAGTACACCAACAGTAACCTTCACAAATAATGGTATTGCCGCAAATTTAATAGCAGTTTTTGTAAGAATGTGAATTGAGGTTTTTGTTGCTGTTGAAACACCTTTTGCAACAGATTTTGCAGCAGGCATTGCCATTTTATTTTTCGAATCCTCTTCGAAAAGCCATTTAAAGAACGGAAAGAATGGAATTGCGTGAAGCTTAATGCCGTTTTTATCTTCATATTCTTCAACAGAGTTTTTAATTGCTTTTCTGCCGTAATTAAGACGGCTTTTCACCGTACCAACTGAAACGCCTTGGATTTCGGCAATTTCGTTTACTGAAAGTTCATCAAAATAATACATCATAATTGCAGAGCGTTGCTCTTCGGTAAGCTCATCAATTATAGAAATAATCGTTTTCTTAAACTCATCCTGCTCAAGTCCTTCATCAGGAATAAACTCTGCTCTGTCTTCTTGAACTGTATCAAAAATATTTGATTCGTCTTCTGTTTCATCAACAAGCACATCTTTTTTCTTTTTAAAATAACGTGTACATTGATGATATGTAATTTGCTTCATCCATGTTACAAATGCCGCCGGCTCCTTAAGATTTTCAATTGTTTTGATAATTTCAACAAAGGTTTCTTGTGTTATATCACAAGCAGTATCTTCATCCTTAACAGTTTTTAAAGCAAAATAATAAACGTCGTTGTAGAACTCATTAAAAAGAACGTTCAAGGCAGCGGGATCCTTTTTTTGCGCCTTACTGACAAGAGAAACTAATTTTTCTTTTTCCATATTTTATCCCCTAAAAATTAATAAACGTATGAACATTGAACATTACTTGTAAGACTACTTAAATCCGCATTTGTTTGTGAAATTGTATTTGGTGCAAATTTAAATGTCCATACAACATGTGCATTCGGTTGCAATGTTACATTACCTATTGTACCAAATCCGGCAGATGCAATCAATCCTCTGGAATTAGAAAACGAAAGATTTTTTACATTAATCTGTGATACAGCATAATCGTATCCGTTAATCACAAAACACTCTGCAACCAGGTAACCATTTTCCCAGTATACGTAACGTGGTCTGATTGAAATACAATTTTTTTGAACAATATTGTTGTTGGCATTGAAAAAAACATTGTTTTTTTCAGCTTCGGTTGTTGGTGCAACTGTTACAGCAGGCTTTGTAGCAGCAGGCTTTGTGGTAGCAGGCTTTGTAGCAGCAGGCTTTGTAGTAGCAGGCTTTGTAGTAGCAGGCTTTGTTGTTACGGTATTCTGCACATCACCTTTTGTTGTTTGTAAAGAAGCAGTTGTTTTTTCGTTCTTTTCTGTTACAGGCTCATCTTTTGTCACGGTTATTTCTTCCGGCTGGTTATTTTGTTTATCTTCACCAATTGTTGATTCAATATTTTCATTATTAATAGCTTCTGTTACCTTTTCTTTTACGTCTTCCTCTGTTTCATTATATGCTTCCTCTTTATTACCGCAAGCGGCTAAACTTAAAGTAAGTACAAGTGTTAATATAATAGCAAAAAGTTTTTTCATTTTAAATTCTCCTTATTTATATACTTTATTATGCAAGTTGTTTTTTAAACAATATAAAACTATGATATTCAGTGTAATTTGAGTTACCCCAATGAATAAATTTACCCGTAGAATGAGTTGAAATTATTGAACAATCCATATTATTTACGTTCCAATCGTAAAACAGCTTTTCATAGTTATAACCCAAATTGGCAAATAATCGGCATTTGTAAACAAAAGCGATACCATATTGATAATTATGCGGTACAGAATCAACACGGTATTCAATATACGCCCTTTCAACCATAACCTTTTTTGAATGTATTATTGCACCCATAGATGTTTTGGTCTCCAGATGTAGCTTTAAATCTGTAACATACGGATTTTCTGCCAACCAATTGTTAAAACACCTTTCAAAATCTGTTGAACGCATTCGTCCTTCAATAGGAATTTCCCAACATTCCATCGGAAGCTTTGGCGAACCGCAAGTACTACAAAAATTACCATTTCCAAAGAATTTACCACATCTTGGACAATAATCAGACGGATAAGTCGGTACAGTTAACGTATTAGGGCCGGTTTTTATTGTAGGAAGATTCTTTTTACCCATAGAACGTTTTGTAAAAACTACCATTTGAATTATCCAGCCTATGGTCGATAAAACAATAACTCCAATTACAAAAAATATCATCATTTTAATTCCTCCTGATTTTCACTTTTTTGGTTCCTACATTAACAAAGGGGAATAAAAAATGCATTTGGTTTTATATTTTTTAAAAATTTTTTATTTTTTTTAATTTT
>JAZUMM010000070.1:0-4174 GCA_045603625.1 Acutalibacteraceae bacterium
AGGGCTCTGACCATTACTTCGGCTTTGAGGCTGACCTTATCTGCTTCTGTAAGGCACTTGCAAACGGCTACAATATGTCTGCCTTCTGCGGTAAGGAATTTTTAAGAAATGCTGCTTCCAGCCTTTCTTACACAGGCTCATATTGGATGAGTGCAGTTCCTTTCGCTGCTTGTATTGCTTGTATTAACAAGCTTAAAGCAATTGATGCACCTAAGCTTTTCAAGGATATGGGTACACAGCTTACAGACGGCTTTGTTGCTGCAGGTAAAGAGCACGGCTTTGACCTCAGAGTAACAGGTGCACCTGCTTTGTTCTATTTAAGAATTGCAAACGATGATTCACTTCTTCTTCATCAGGATTGGGTGGCAGAGTGTGTTAACAGAGGTATGTTTATTACATCTCACCACAACCACTTTATTAATGCTTCTCTTACTCAAGAAGATATTAATCGTTCTATTGAAATTGCAGAAGATGCATTTAAAGTAGTTAAAAAGCTCCATCCGGAACTTGGCTGATTAAATAATTAAAAACACCGATTTATTCGGAAACATAATTTTTTAGGAGGATTTTATTATGGCTCTTTCAAAACAGGAGTGGCTTGCTCTTGAAAAGAAAGCAAATGAACTCCGTAACCTTTGCCTTGATACAACATATTGGGCAGGCAGCGGTCATATTGGCGGCGGTATGAGTGTTATGGATATTATGACAGTGTGCTACCACAAGTATATGCACATTAAGGTTGAAGAACCAAATTGGGAGGACCGCGACAGGTTTATTCTCAGTAAGGGTCATGCAGGTATTGCTTATGCACCTGTTCTTTGTGACCTTGGCTTCAACGATAAAGAAATGCTCAAAACATTTAACCTTTCAGGTTCAAAAATGGGTATGCACCTTGACTCAAACAAGGTTGTTGGTGTAGATGCATCAACAGGCTCACTTGGTCACGGTCTTTCAATCGGTGTTGGTACTGCTCTTGCAGCAAGACTTCTTAAAAAAGATTACAAAACATTTGTTGTTCTTGGTGATGGTGAGCTTGATGAAGGCTCAAACTGGGAAGCAGCAATGAGTGCCGCACATTATAAGCTTACAAACCTTATTACTTTTGTTGACCGTAACCATAATATGATTGACGGTAATACAGAAGACGTTATGGCTCTTGAACCACTTGCAGATAAATGGGAAGCATTTGGCTTTATAGTTAAAAAGGTTGACGGTAACAATATTCAGGAGCTTTGCGAAGCTATTGATTTTGCTTACGAAAACGATACAGACAAACCTGTTCTTATTCTTTGTGATACAGTTAAGGGTTGCGGTATTGACTTTATTGAAGGTGACTTCAGATGGCACTACGGTGCATTTGATGATGAAAAATATGCAAATGGTAAAAAAGCTCTTGAAGCTACATACCAGAAGAGAATTGCACGTGCAGAGAAGGAGGGCAAATAATTATGGCAGGCGGATTATCATATACAGCTGAACAATCAACATCCCTTTCAACAGCCGAAATTTACGGTCAGGCTCTTGTTGAACTTGCAGAGGCTCATCCTGAGGTTGTTGCTCTCACAGCAGACCTTGCTAAATCAACAAAAATCGGTGATTTCCAAAAGAAATTCCCAGACAGATTCTTTAACGTAGGTATTGCAGAACAAAATATGTTCGGTGTTGCTGCAGGTATGGCAAAGGCAGGTCTTGTACCTTTCCTTTCAACATTCTCACAGTTTGCATCATTCCGTTCAGCAGACCAGCTCCATACAGACCTTTGCTACCAGAATGTTAACGCAAAAGTTATTGCTACACACTCAGGTACATCATTTGGTCAGGCCGGTTCTACTCACCACGCTATTTGTGACCTTGCATTAACACGTTCAATTCCTAACCTTACAGTTATCTGCCCTGCAGACGGTTACGAAACATATAATGCAGTTATGGCTGCTTACAATACACCCGGTCCGTTCTATATCAGAATTAACCGTGGCTTTGTCCGTGTTCTTTATAAGGATGCAAATTACGGCTTTGAGCTTGGTAAAGCAGTAGAGGTTCACGAAGGCTCAGACCTTACAATTATTGCTTGCGGTTCTTGTGTATTCCAGGCTTTTCAGGCTGCTGAATTCCTTGAAAAAGCAGATGGTCTTAAAATCCGTGTTCTTGATATGCATACAATTAAGCCTCTTGATAAAGAAGCAGTTCTTAAAGCAGTTATGGATACTCGCCGTATTATTACTGTTGAGGATCATACAGTTATCGGTGGTCTTGGCTCTGCAGTTGCAGAAGTTGTTGTTGAATCCGGTAAAGGCTGTGCATTCAAAAAGCTTGGTGTTCAGGATACCTTTGCACCTATCGGTCTTCATGAAGATATTATGTCAACTCTCGGTATTGACTCTAACGGTATTATTGATGCAGTCCGTGAAGTTATGAAGGCAGACTTTGAAGAGGATAATGACTGGGACGACGAATTTTAATTAGTCCTAAATTAAAAGAAAGGAGTGTTTTCTTTGGCTACTACACAAGAAGCACTTTATACCAATAAAATATTCCTTTGTGGCGCATTACCTCTTTTAAAGACGATTGTTGCCGATGTACCGTCTCTTAAATCAAAATTTGAGAATATTCATTGTGTATATCAGGTAAGCTGTCTTGACCCGGATGCACCCGAAGGAAAATATGCAACTCACTTTGTTGTTAACGGCGATGAATGGCTTGTTCATGCAAACAAGGTTGCTTACAGAATTAAAAATCAAAAATTTGTTGAACTTCAGTTTAAATCAGTTGAAACAATGAATGCTTTCTTTAAAGGTAAAATTGGTCCTGCAACTCTTCCGAAGTTCATCGGTTTATCAAACATTAAAGAATTTGGCGCATTTATGATGGCTCTTCTTAAAATGTCAAGCCTTTTAACAGCAAATGCACCACCTGAAAAGGAAGAAGACAAACGTCTTACAGTTAAATGTTATTTCTATCTTCTTTCTTCAGGTATCAGTACTCTTAACAAAATGGGTCACGAAGCAATTCATGACTGGACATCTAAGAGTCCTGACCGTGTTTATGCATGGAAGGTTGACGGTGAAGATTCCGTTTCCGCATACATCCGTATTAAAGCAGGTAAGAGTAAGGCAGGTCGTGGCGAATACAAGCGTGCACTTCCTTTCTTCACCATGCGCTTTAATAACCTTGATAGTGCCCTCGGTATTCTTATGTCTATTGATGATATGATTGAATCTGTTCAAAAAGGCAAGCTCATCATGGAAGGTGCACCTGAATTTGGTGCTCAGATTGGTGGATTTATGATGGAAATCGGTGCCATGGCAAAATAACGATATAATCTAAGGCGAGGAACAGAAGAAACTCGCAGCGTTTCTTCTTAGCCATTTTTTTCAAACTCGCAGTATCTATATACAGCTTCGTTTGAAAAAATGTCTTCCTCATCCTTATCTCATACCGTTATTACCTTGACCGAAAATAAGATTTTAGGGAAGATTCGTTTAGAGTCTTCCCTTTTTTACGCCTTCGCAAGTTAAATCTGCGCTCTGCACCCACATCTTATACCGTTATTACCTTGACAGGAAGAATTTTCAGAGAGGAGGCTTTGGCTTCCTCTCTTTTGTTTTTTGCAGTACTTTGTACAGCTTCGCATTCTAAATCTGCGCTCTGCATCCACATCTTATACCGTTATTACCTTGACAGGAAGAATTTTCAGAGAGGAGGCTTTGGCTTCCTCTCTTTTGTTTTTTGCAGTACTTTGTACAGCTTTGTTTAAAAATGTCTTCCTCATCCCAATCTTGCACTATTATTACCTTAACCGAAAGAAAAATAAAAAGGGAAGATGCGAAACATCTTCCCTTTATGCTTGATTTTTTAAATTTAAAAATTTCCTCTTGACACGCGTTGATTGACATAGTATAATGCTAAATGTATATTGATATTTATACCTTTGTTGGTAACAACGGAGGGAGGGAACATAAATGAGTCAGGTAAAAGTTAAAGAAAACGAATCTTTAGATAGCGCACTTCGTAGATTTAAAAGTCAGACTTCAAGAGACGGTGTTATCCAAGAAGTTCGTAAAAGAGAACATTATGAAAAACCTTCTGTAAAAAGAAAAAAGAAATCAGAGGCTGCTCGTAAACGTAAGTTCTATTAAAAAAATTGAGAGATGAACCTTTTTTAAGGTTTCATCTC
>JAZUMM010000071.1:0-8411 GCA_045603625.1 Acutalibacteraceae bacterium
AGTACAGGTGCATTAATATATTCTTCATTATATAAATGAAAGCCTTGATATATTCTTCCTGTGCATACAGTAAAATAACCGCCGTTTTTCATAAAATGCGCAATTGATTTTTTTACATCTTCTGTAATGATTCCGTCATCATTTTTTAAGGTTCCGTCAAAATCACTTGCTAAAATAACATTTTCAAAATTCATATAATCACCTAAAACAGTATAACAAAAATAATAATTCAATTCAATGCCTTGTTTTTATATAAAATATCCAAATTAATATGAATTGCGTTGTTAGTTTTCTTACAAAAAAGGTTTAAAAAATCTTGATTATAAATATATATAATGATATAATATTTTAGTTATTTTTCAAAAATATTAACTTTTACGGAGGTAGCAGTATGCTTGTTTTAAAAGATAATTACAAAGCAACTCTTTCAATGAGAGATACACAAAGAGCAATTAAACTTACAAGGGATACATTTCAGAATAATCTTTGTGCAAAGCTTAATCTTGAAAGAATTTCAGCGCCTCTTTTTGTTACAAAATCAAGCGGCCTTAACGATGACCTTAATGGTTTTGAAAGAGCAGTTTCCTTCGATGTTAAGGATATGGCAGATGAAGGCGATGTTGTTATTGTTCATTCACTTGCAAAATGGAAAAGAACTGCACTTAAAAAATATGGCTTTGAAGCCGGTGAAGGTCTTTATACAGATATGAATGCAATCCGTCGCGATGAAGAAATGGATAATCTTCATTCAATTTACGTTGACCAATGGGATTGGGAAAAGGTTATTAACCGTAGTGACAGAACAGTTGAGTATCTTAAAAATACTGTTCAAAGTATTATGGATGCACTTTGTGATACGCTTGAAACGGTTAAAGAGCACTTCCCATCGGTAAACACAAATATTACAAGGGAAGTTACCTTTATTACCACTCAGGAACTTGAAGATATGTATCCTGACTTAACTGCAAAAGAACGTGAAAAGGCAATTGCTAAAAAGTATAATACTGTTTTCGTTATGAAAATCGGTGAAAAGCTTAAAAGCGGTAAGCCTCACGATGGCAGGGCTCCTGACTATGACGATTGGCAGTTGAATGGTGATATTATTATTTATAATGAAGTTTTAGAGGATGCGTTTGAAATATCTTCAATGGGTAACAGAGTTGATGAAGCTTCATTAGATTATCAGCTTAAAGCATCAGGTAAAGAGGAGCGAAAGGCTTTCCCTTATCATAAACAGATTCTTGATGGCACATTACCTCTTACAATAGGTGGCGGTATTGGTCAGTCACGTTTATGTATGCTTGTTTTAGGCAAGCTCCATGTAGGTGAAGTTCAGGCTTCATTGTGGCCTCAGGAAATGAGAAAAATCTGCGAAGAAAACGGTGTTAATCTTTTATAATTAAAGATAAATTTTTATAATCAGGTGAAAAACAGTGGATGTTAGAGAAAATATAAGAAACGTTGCAATTATTGCCCACGTTGACCATGGTAAAACAACTCTTGTTGATCAGCTTCTTCATCAAAGCGGTATTTTCCGTTCAAATGAGCAGGTTGATGAGCGTGTTATGGACTCAAATGACCTTGAAAAAGAACGTGGTATTACAATTCTTTCTAAAAATACAGGTATTCATTATAAAGATGTAAAAATCAATATCGTTGACACTCCGGGTCACGCAGACTTCGGTGGTGAGGTTGAACGTATAATGATGATGGTAGATGGCGTGCTCCTTCTTGTTGATGCATTTGAAGGTTGTATGCCTCAGACACGTTTCGTTTTGAAAAAGGCACTTGCTCTCGGAAAAAAAGCAATTGTCGTTATTAATAAAATAGACAGACCGGGTGCAAGACCTGAAGAGGTTATAGATGAGGTTCTTGATTTGTTTATTGAATTAGGCGCAAATGATGAACAAATAGAGTTTCCTGTTGTCTTTGCATCAGGCAGAGATGGCTATGCATCGTTAGATTCATCTGCACGTGAAGGTGATATGAGGCCACTTCTTGATGCAATTCTTGAGCATATCGATGCTCCAAGCGGTGATATGAACGGTCCTTTACAGTTACTTTTCTCCAGCCTTGATTACGATGATTATTTAGGCAGAATCGGTGTAGGTAGAGTGGAAAGAGGTTCTGTTAAAGAAGGTCAACAGGTTGTGCTTTGTAAGCAAGATGGCACAACACAAAATGTTAAGGTTGTTAAGCTTTATACCTTTGAAGGACTTCAACGTGTTGAATGTGCAGAAGCAAAAATGGGCGACCTTGTTGCTGTTTCAGGTATTGCAGAGCTTAACATAGGCGAAACTGCTTGTGATAAGGAGCATCCGGACCCATTGCCATTCGTTAAAATTGATGAGCCTACGATTTCTATGAATTTTATGGTTAACGATAGTCCTTTCGCAGGTCAGGAGGGTAAATTCGTTACTTCACGTAATATTCGTGCAAGGCTTTTCAAAGAGGTTGAAACAAACGTAAGCATGCGTGTTGAAGAAACTGATACAACTGACTCATTTAAGGTCAGCGGACGCGGTGAATTGCATCTTTCAATTCTTATTGAAACAATGCGCCGTCAGGGCTATGAGTTCCAGGTTTCAAGACCACAGGTTATTTATAAGCATGGACCGAATGGTGAATTGCTTGAGCCAATGGAATTACTTATTGTTGAGGTTCCTGAAAATTACGTTGGCGTTGTTATGGAAAAAATAGGTTCACGTAAGGGTGAGCTTGAAAATATGGATGTACGTGACGGCGGTTCAACTCATATTGAATTTAAAATTCCCGCAAGAGGTCTTATAGGCTACCGTTCAGAGTTTATGACTGATACAAACGGTAATGGCATTATGAATAACCTTTTTGCAGGCTACGAAGAATACAAGGGCGATATTCAAATGCGTGAACGTGGTTCAATTGTTGTTCACGAAACAGGCGAAAGTACAGGCTACGGTCTTTTCAATACACAGGACAGAGGCAGATTGTTTATTGGTCCCGGTGTTCAGGTGTATGAGGGAATGATAGTCGGCGAATGTGCAAAGAATGAAGATATTGTTTGTAATGTTTGTAAGAAAAAACAGATGACAAATACACGTGCATCAGGTAGTGATGATGCTCTTCGTCTTGTGCCTCCAACAACTCTTTCTCTTGAACAGTCTATGGAGTTTATTGGTGAAGATGAACTTTTGGAAATTACTCCTGTAAGCATACGTCTCAGAAAGAAAATTCTTTCTAAAGAAAAACGTATGAAGCAACAGTTTGGTCATAAATAATTACAAAACGGGCAGTTATTGTAAACTGCCCGTTGTTATTTGTAATTTATTTGTAATTGAATGTTTCATACGGTGTGGTATAATAAAATCAGCAATATTATTAGGGGCGATTAATTTGAAAAAGAAAAATGTTATTGTTATAATTGCTTTTCTTTTAATAGCATCAATAGGCTTTGGTGCCGGTTTTTTTGTTGGGTGTAAAAGTAAAAAATCAGCCGAGAGCACAACTTCTGCGTCAACGACTAATCCGGTTGAAAGCACACAGCCAATAACTCAGGCACCGATTGTACCTGCGGATGTTACCCTTACTTATAATCAGGACGGAACAAGAGTTATTTTAACAGATTTTTATAAAATGCAGATTCCTGATTCCTGGGGTGAAACGTTTTCTTATAAAAAAATGGTTTATAAAACTGATGGCTCATACGGTCTTTATTTCCGTCATGATAAAAGCTATGCAGAAAACAGCGGTGGTCATTTGTTTACAATAGAGCTTCACAGCGTTTCTCTTAATTATGCTGCAGAGCTTGAACAGTATTCTCCTACGCCTTTTGATTATATAGGTACAATAAGTGTTCCCGGGCAAGACGATTATCAGGTGATTGTAACGTATTCATCCGATTGTCAGTTTTCTGAGGCATACGAGTCAGAGCATGATATAATTATGGATACCTTAAAGGATGCACTTAATACAATTGAAGGTGTGAATGGTGCTACCTACGAAAAATTAATATAAAAAATTCAAGACGGTGCAATGCACCGTCTTTATTATTCTGAAAGTGTAACATATATATTTTTTATTATTTGACCTGAGTTTAACAAAATGTTAATATTGTTAATGTAGAATAAATGAAAATGTTATTCCGACGGAGGTAATGTAGTGGTTTGTGTTTTACTTGTTGAAGATGATGTTCAGTTTAACAGGATTGTTTGTTCATATCTTATTGACAGTGGCTATAATGTTGTAGGGTGCCTTAGTGTGAATGAGGCATTAGAGCAAATGGAAAAGGTTTCTTTTGATGTAATTATTTCTGATATTATGATGAAGGAAATCAATGGTTATCAGTTTGCAGAGCAGGTGCGTCAGGTTAATAAGGATATTCCGTTTTTATTCTTAACTGCTCGTGATGATATGCAGTCAAAAGAAAAAGGTTACAGAATGGGCATTGACGATTATATCGTTAAGCCTGTTGAAATGAAGGAGCTTGTTTTCAGAATAGAAGCAATTTTAAAAAGAGCAAAAATTGCCAATAAAAAGAAAATAGTTATTGGCGATTTAGAGGTCGACTCTGTTGAAAATGCAGCTTATTACAATGGTGAAAATCTGAATTTATCTGTTAAAGAGTTTAATATACTTTTTAAATTTTTATCGTATCCTAAAAGAACGTTTACAAGAACACAGCTTATGAATGAATTCTGGGGTTATGATAGCGAAAGCGTTCCCAGAACTGTTGATGTTTGCATAACAAAGCTAAGAAGTAAAATTTCAGTATGTAAATCAATTGAAATTGTAACGGTTCACGGTCTTGGGTACAAGGCGGTGATTCTGGAATGAAATTCAGGTATAAAGAAAAGGATTTTGCAAGTAAGCTACGTAATTTTATTGTTGAATTTATCTCTGTTTTTTTTATTGTTGCAATGAATGGTACTTTTCTCGTTCTGATTCTTGTAACTATGATAAATCAAGGCTTTACAAAACCTTCACTTGCATTTCACGGAGCGTTGTTTCTTTTAGTTGGCTGTACAATTTCCACTTGTCTTATATATTTTGTTAAAGGCAGAGTTTATTATAATAAAATTAAGGTTTTTTGCGATACTGCAAGCAAGGTTGCCAAGGGCGATTTTAGCGTAAGGGTTCCTATGTACTTTGATAAACCAAAAAGCGAAATGGATTACCTTGCAGTGAATTTTAACAAAATGCTTGTGGAAATATCTTCACTCGAAAATATGAAGAATGATTTTGTTGCCGATGTTTCTCACGAAATCAAAACTCCTTTAAGTGTAGTTCAGGGCTACGCAGATTTATTGCAGAATAAAGATTTAAGTGTTGAAAAAAGAGGGGAATATATTTATTTGCTTTCACAGGCAATAAATTCACTTACTAATCTTGTAACAAACATTCTTAAGCTTAATAAAATTGAAAATCAGGGTATTATTCAAAAGGAAGAGTTTTTATTGGATGAACAATTGAGATGTTGTGTTCTTGCTTTTGAAGAAAAAATAGAAGAAAAGAACCTGACTCTTGATATTGAGTTAGAAGAAGTTTTTGTAGTGAGTGATAAAGCACTTCTTGAAATTGTATGGAATAATCTGGTTTCAAATGCGGTAAAGTATACAGGCTTTGGCGGTACAATATCTGTAAATTTGAAAAGAGAAGCTGAAAAAATTATTGTTAAGATTTCAGACACGGGTTGCGGAATGAGTGCCGAAATAAAAGAGCATTGCTTTGAAAAGTTTTATCAGGGCGATTCTTCTCATTCACAGGAGGGTAACGGCTTAGGTCTTGCACTAGTAAAACAGGTTGTTAATTTGCTTGACGCTACAATAAAAGTTGAGAGTATTATAAATAAAGGTACAGAATTTACAGTAATAATATAAAACTTAACAAAAACTTAACAACGTTATTTTAAAATGGCGTTGTTAAGTTTTTTTGTTTGGTGGTGAAAGAATGAAGAATAAATCCGGTAAAGCCTCTACCGGTAAAAAGAAATTGTTGATTTTAGTTGAAATTGCAATACTGATAGTGTTAGTAGCATTAACCGTTATTGTCATAAAAGGTGATGAGATTTTCAAGGAAGAGGAACATACTTTGTATATGACAACTCAAGGTCAGGCAGAAAGTGTTTCAACCGATGAGTCCGGATATACATTTTCACCAATAGCCGGAAATACCATTAATCCTGATGAAAATACACAGCCTTTTTCCGGCGTGCAGAATGGCAATACACCCGTAACAAATAATAATCAGGGCTCAGGAAACAATTCGTTACCTGATCCGTCAGGCTGGTCTACTGCACAAATTATTGCAACGGCAAAATCTGCGGTTGACAAAACAAAAGCATATACAGGCAGTTTATCTGTGAACCACTCGGAAGGCTTTACTGCAAACGTTACTGAATGTAGCGGTGGTGGAATAATAAGAAGTATTGTTGATTTAATGATAAGCTGGGTTGTTAAGCCTGTCGATGAAACTCTTGTTTTTCAAAACGGTAAAGCCGTTAATACAGAGGGCGAAACAATTCCTATTCTTCTTCCTAAACGTGGTGCATTTTCTTTGAATGAAAGCGGTGTTAAATCTGCAAGCGTTCAACGTGTAGGTAAAGAGTATTTAATTAAAATAAATCTTGTTGAAGAAAGTGGCGGAATGTACGATATTCCAAAGCACAACGCATCTGCTATCGGCTATCTTGATGTAGCAAGCTTTGATATAAGCTTTATGGAAATTGATTCAGCAGATATTGTTTATAAAGGTTCCAGTATAGAACTTAAAATAAATGAAGATGGTTACGTAACTTATGCCAATTACAAAATACCGCTTCACATAGATGGTTCTGCTCATAAAGGTTCAATAAGCGGTTCAGCATCCTTTGAGGGCGAGCAAACAGAAACATGGTCATTTAATTATTAATCTGAGAGGAAGTATTTAATTATGGGTTTGAAAGAAAAAGCATTAAACAGTGCTATTAAACAAGGTATTGAATATGTAAAAAAAGATTACGATACTAATCTTTTTAAGCTTATATCCTGGGGTAAAAAGATGGTTAAGGATGAGCTTCATCTGAAGGTTCTTACAAAATTAGAAGAACGCCTGAGTGACCCTACAAACGTATACGCAGACTATGTAAAAAGAGTAATAATGAATACGGATACAGAGATAATTCTCAAGCTCGTTCCTCCGTTTATTAATGCTGTTATAAAAAGCTACGATATAAGAAAAAAAGCTATGGAAGAACATAATTGTAACATTCCATGGGCAGTTCTTATAGACGTTACTACTGCTTGTAATCTTAAATGTAAGGGTTGTTGGGCAGCGGAATACGGCAACAAACTTAATATGAGCTATGATGATTTAAATAAAATCATTCAGGAAGGTAAAGCTTTAGGTACTTACGTTTACCTTTATACAGGTGGCGAACCGCTTGTTCGCAAAAATGACCTTATCAGACTTTGTAAAGAGAATCCTGATTGTCTTTTCCATGCATTTACAAACGGTACTCTTTGTGATGATGAATTTGTTAAAGACCTTAAAGAGGTTGGTAATATGCTTGTTACAATTTCTATTGAAGGTAACGAGGAAACAACTGATTCACGTAGAGGTGAGGGTACATATAAATCAACAATTGCAGCAATGTCTCGTTTAAAAGCGGCAGGAGTTCCTTTTGGTACATCCTTATGTTATACAAAAGAAAATGCAGATGTTATTGCAACTGATGAATATGTAGATTTCCTTATTGAGCAGGGTTCAGTTTTTGCTTGGTTGTTCTCGTTTGTTCCTGTTGGTTGCAGTGCAACCTCCGAGCTTATGGCAACAGCAGAGCAAAGAAAGTATATGTACGATCAGGTACGTAAATGGCGTTTTAAAGAGGTTAAACCTCTTGTTATGATTGATTTCTTTAACGATGGTGAATATGTTGGTGGCTGTGTTGCAGGCGGTAAACAGTATTTCCATATCAGCGCTAACGGTGATTGTGAGCCGTGTGTATTTGCTCACTACTCAAACGTTAATATTAAGGACCCCGATACTCATTTTATAGATGCACTTAAGAGTCCTATCTTTATGGCTTATAAAGCACGTCAACCATTCTCAGACAATATGCTTCGTGCTTGTCCTATTATGGATAATCCTGGTGCTATTAAGAAAATTGTTGAAGAATCAGGTGCAAAATCAACAGACCTTCAGACACCTGAAAGGGTTGAAGATTTAATTGGTAAAACAATTGACGTTGCACGTAAATGGAAAGAAACTGCAGATAAAATGGCAGAAGAACACGGCTTCGTTAAATGGCATATACGCAGTGTTGATATTTATAAAGATTATGAAGCAGAGCATATAAAGGATTATGACGAGTTTGAATAATTCAATTGAACGAGCAAAAACTTCCGAATCAGTAGGCATAAAGTCCTCGGTCATCAAAAAGATGACCGAGGAAATGT
>JAZUMM010000072.1:0-6041 GCA_045603625.1 Acutalibacteraceae bacterium
GGCCTGTTGCCTTAGACGCAAGGGCACTTCAACGTGAAGTACGCGGATTAATTTCAATAACAATAATTCTGTCTGTAACAGGATCATGAGCAAACTGAACGTTAGTACCGCCAATTACCTGAACTGATTCAACAATTTTAAATGCCTGCTCCTTTAACCTCTCCTGACATTCCTTTGAGATAGTAATCATAGGAGCTGCACAGAAAGAGTCACCTGTATGAACACCTAACGGGTCAATATTTTCAATAAAGCAAACGGCAATCATATTGTTCTCTTTATCGCGAACAACCTCAACCTCAAGCTCTTCCCAACCAAGAATGGACTCTTCAACAAGAACCTGACCTACAAGGCTTGCCTGCAAACCACGTGAGCAAACAGTTTTAAGCTCTTCCTTATTATAAACAAGGCCGCCACCGACACCGCCCATAGTATATGCAGGACGTAAAACAACAGGGTAACCTAATTCATCTGCAATGCGAAGAGCATCTTCAACAGAATAAGCAACCTCGCTCCTTGCCATTTCAATGCCAAGTGCATCCATAGTCTTTTTGAATTCTACACGGTCTTCACCGCGTTCAATAGCATCAACCTGAACACCAATAACCTCAACGTTGTATTTTTCCAATACGCCTGCTTTATGAAGCTCGGCACAAAGGTTAAGACCACTCTGACCGCCTAAGTTAGGAAGAAGAGCATCCGGCCTTTCTTTTGCAATTATCTGCTCAAGCCTTGTTACGTTAAGAGGTTCAATATAAGTAACATCGGCAGTTTCCGGGTCAGTCATAATAGTTGCAGGGTTTGAGTTAACAAGCACAATTTCATAACCAAGATTACGAAGCGCTTTACACGCCTGTGTGCCTGAATAGTCAAACTCGCACGCCTGACCTATAATAATCGGACCTGAACCGATGATGAGAATTTTGTGTATATCTGTTCTTTTTGCCATTTTTACACATCCTTACAGACAAAATAAAAATTTATCTAAAAAATTTTATCACAGTGTATGCTTACAGTCAACAATTTAAGTTAAACAAACAGGAATTTTTTCTGATATATTCAGTTCATCCTCGCTTACTACACAGTCAACTGCTATTATATTAACTCCGTGCTCTTCGGCATTTTTAAGAGCATCGGCAAAATCCTTGTGAATTACGGAATCAGGCTTAAAATACTTAACGCCCTTCATCTGTATAACAAAAATAATATATGCCTTGTAGCCCTCATTTACGGCATCAACAAGCTCATTTATATGCTTGATACCTCTGAGAGTAGGAGCATCGGGAAAGGATGCTACACCGTCATTTTCAAGTGTTACACCTTTAACCTCAAGAAACGCTTTTACGTCACCGTCTTCAACATAAAAATCAAAGCGTGATTTTTTATATGTAAATTCCCTTTTGATTACTGCGTTTTCTGAAAAAATATTACCTTTATTCAGCCATTCGGCTACAACATCATTGGGAATCTGGGAATCCATATTAATTAATAAATCCCCTGCTTTTCTCATTTTAATTACACCTACTAAGTCATATTTAGTTTTACGTGCAGGGTTATCACTCTCACTCAGGTAAACAGTTGCACCGGGAACAAGAAGCTCCTTACACCTGCCTGTATTTTTAACGTGAACAACCTGTTCTTTTCCGTCAACAAGCACGTTTGCAATAAATCTGTTAGGCCGAAAAATAAACTCGCCTTTTACAATTTTTTTATATTTCATACATCTCTCAATTCAAAACAACATCAAAAAATAACATTAAAGAAAACCCGAAAAGAAGTGCATACGTTGCACCGCGCTCATTACCGTGTGAATGTGTTTCGGGAATAATTTCATCACTGACAACATAAAGCATTGTTCCGCCTGCAAAGGCAAGTGCAAAGGGCAGAATAAATGAAGCGATGCTGACTGCAAAATAACCGATTAACGTGCCCAGAACCTCAACAAGACCTGTAACCATTGCGCATATAAATGTACGCTTTGATGAAACGCCTGCCGCAAGCATAGGACCTATAATAACCATACCCTCAGGTATATTTTGCAAAGCAATACCGCCCGCAATAAGCAGAGCCTCAGTATTATTACCCGAACCAAAGCCAACGCCTGCCGCAATACCTTCAGGAAGATTATGAATAGCAATTGCGGTAACGAAAAGAAGAACCTTGTTTAAATTAGCATTGTTTTTGTGCTCCTCAGTTTCAACACCGACAAACTTATGCATATGCGGTACAAGCTTATCTATAAGATTAAGACACAAAGCACCTGTAAATATACCTGCAATTGTTATTAATATGCCGTATTTACCGCCGTATTCAACAGAAGGAATAATAAGCCCGAGAACTGCTGCCGCAAGCATAACACCTGCCGCAAAGGAAAGAACAATATCGCTGAATTTGTGAGATATCTTTTTAAAAACAAAACCGATTAATGAACCGAAAATTGTTGCACCGCCTACACCAATAGCGGTTAAAATAACCATTTTCAAAAAAATCACCTACTAAGAATATATTTAAGCAATGCCTCGCAACCGCGCAAAACATCCTTGTATGTAGTTTCAAAATCACCGCTGTACCAAGGGTCTGCTACATCATCGGAAGAATTAGTAAAGCTAAGCAGCTTATACACCTTACCACTTTTATCGCCCTGTAATATTCTATGCATATTTCTGATATTTGCGCTATCCATTCCTATAAAATAATCGTAATTTTCATAATCATCATATTTTAACTGAACTGCGCGTTTACCCTCACAGCTGATTCCGTGCTTTAAAAGCTCACGTTTTGCAGGCGGATATACAGGGTTACCTGTCCCATTCCATATTTCCTCCGTGCTTGTTGCAGAGGAAGAAACGTAAAAATCACCGGATAGCCCTTTTTTATTAACCATATCCTTAAAAACAAACTCTGCCATAGGGCTTCTGCATATATTGCCGTGGCAAACAAACATTATTTTAACCATTAAATCACCAAATCAATTATAACACACCAAAAATACACACACAATTAATAATTTAAATATTGTTAAGATTTTTTTGTTATGGTATAATTCTATTAAATTTTTTAAACGGAGAAAGCAAATGGTTTCGTTACTTGTTATTATTTACGTTGTTTTTGTTTCATTAGGTCTGCCTGACTCAATGTTTGGTGCCGCATGGCCTGTAATACACACAGAACTGGGTGTAAATGAAAACTTTGCATCACTTTACGGAATTATTACAGGTGTATGTTCGGGCGGTGTCAGCTTTTTAGCAGGTTATGTTATAAGAAAATTCGGCACACCAAAGGTTACTTTTGTTTCAATTCTGCTTACGGCTCTCGGTCTTTTGGGCATTTCCTTTGCACCGAATATTGTTGTTATGATGATTTTTACAGTTATTATGAGCTACGGTGCAGGAGCTATTGATACAGGACTCAACAATTACGTTTCGCTCCATTTCAAGGCAAGGCATATGAGCTGGCTCCATTGCTGTTGGGGTCTCGGAGTTACTATCAGTCCCCTTGTTCTTTCATTTGTGCTTGAAAGCGGTAATACATGGCGTGAATCTTACAGAATTATATCAATAATGCAATTTACAATTGCTTTACTTGTTGGTGTATTTCTTAAAAAATGGATTGCTCAGGATAAAAGCTCATCAGCTTCAGAAGAACCTGCAGAAGAAAAATCTAACGAAAAACTGAATATTTTTAAAATCAAAGGTCTTATTACAAGCATACTTTCACAAGGACTTTACTGCAGTATGGAGTTTTTAATCGGTACCTGGGGTGCTAGCTACCTTGTAAACGTTTACGGCAGTGACCCTGCAGATGCTGCCAGATGGATTTCGCTTTATTACCTGGGAATTATGCTCGGCAGACTTGTTTCGGGCTTTGTATCCATTAAAGCAACAGACAAAACACTTATTCGTGCAGGAATTATTTCTTCGTTCATAGGTATACTTTTATTGTTTTTACCGGTGGGCGAAAAGGCTGCAGCAGGTCTGTTGTTTATCGGCTTTGGTTTTGGTCCTATTTTCCCAAGCATACTTCACAGCGTACCTGAAAGGTTCGGTAAAAAATTCTCTGCAGATATTACAGGCTTCCATATGGGCGGAGCATACACAATAGGCTTTGCAGTCCAGCTTGTTTTTGGCTTTGTTGCAACAGGAACAACCTTTAAAATCACGCCTTTTGTTTTAGTTGCACTTTGCTCACTCTTATTTACAATGAATGAAATTACAATAAAGAAGGTTAAAGCAAAATGAAATCTGCATTAATCCTTGAAGGCGGTGCAATGCGTGGCATTTACACCGCAGGTGTACTTGATGTATTAATGGAAAACAATATTGAAACTGACCTTTGCATAGGCGTTTCGGCAGGTGCACTGTTCGGAATAAATTACAAATCAAAGCAAATCGGCAGAGTATTGCGCTACAATTTAAAATACTCAACCGATAACAGATTCGTCGGATGGCACTCTCTTTTTAAAACAGGCAACCTTATGGATAAGGAGTTTTATTTTAACGATTTACCCTACAAGCTTGACCCAATGGATTTAGATACATACAAAAGCTGCAAAACTCAATTCAGAGCTGTTGTAACAAACCTTGAAACAGGCAAAGCTGAATACCCTGAAATTTATGACCTTGCAGATTACAAATGTATGGAATATTTAAGAGCATCAGGCTCACTGCCATATCTTTCAAAAAACGTTGTGATTGACGGTGTACCTTACCTTGACGGCGGTGTTGCAGACAGCGTACCTGTTGAATACTGTATTAATGAGGGATACGATAAAATTATTGTTGTACTTACCCGTCCTTATGGCTTCAGAAAAAGCGGAACAATTAAATTCACGAAATTATTTTATAAAAAATATCCCGAATTCTGCCATACACTTAAACGCAGGAATGAAATTTATTCAAAGCAATATGATTTAATTGATAAGCTTGAAGATGAAGGAAAAATCATAGTCCTCAGACCGACAAAGCCGGTAAAAACAAAGGCAACCGAAAAGGACCACAAGGTTTTAAATGCCCTTTACGCCAACGGACGAGAGGATTGCGAGCACGAACTAAAAAAAATAATTGATTATTTAAAATAAGTTTAAAAAAAGACTTGATTTTATTTAAATGCTATTGTATAATACACAAGCATTCGGGAGCATAGCTCAGCTGGGAGAGCATCTGCCTTACAAGCAGAGGGTCATAGGTTCGAGCCCTATTGTTCCCACCAAATAAAAGGTATTCACTTTTTGTGAGTACCTTTTATTTTTTGTTATGTGATTATTTAGGGCTCGAACCTTACTCGCCGAAGGCGAACACAATCATATTTATATATAAATAAATAAGCAGGCATCAACCGGGATACCTGCTTTACATTTTATTTTTTCACACCTGAAACAATGTACTTTTCTTTATCGGAAACTACAACGTCCACATTAACAAATGCATTCATAACTTGAGCAAGTGATTCGGCATCCGGCAATTCTTTTGAAATATGAAATGCTTTACCTGAATGACATTTTAAAATATCACTCCTGCTCATACCGTGTGCAACAGTCAATCTGCCACCTGTTTTTAAATAATAACTCAGATTTTCAAAAAGTCTGTTTTCGTTTATAAAATGAGGAAAGGCGTTATATATTAAAATACAATCGTATTCCTTGTTAAAGCAATACTCCTCCGCATCACCGCATATTACGTTAACATCAGGGTATTTAACACGGGCAGTATCAACCATTTTTGAAGAAATATCTATGGCATCAAGACACTTTATTTTTCTTTTAAAATAATCATCAAAAAGAACTCCTGTACCGCAAGCAACGTCAAGAACAGAAGAATTTTCTTTAACCCCTGCAATACTCAGTATAAAATCAATTACCCTGTCATTACGTATTAATTCATCATCCCATGATGATGCACAATCATCAAAAAATGAAGCAACTATATTTTTATCCATTAATAATCCTCTTTTGCCGTGTAAATAATGATTTATAAATTATTAAAAGTTGAAGTTATCAATAAACAGAAAGTAAGAAACTTTTATTTATTAAAATAATTGTATCACTT
>JAZUMM010000073.1:0-11431 GCA_045603625.1 Acutalibacteraceae bacterium
CTTAACATTATTGTTGGTATTGATGAAGAAGATTACGTTAAGGCACTTAACGCAATCTATCACGAATTTGTAAAATAATTAAACAATAAAAACAAACGCTTGGAGCTTTGCTCCAAGCGTTATTTTTATATTCCGATTGTAATAATTTCAAAAGGCTTATAGTTGATAACATCTGTTTCGCCTTCAATATCTTCAAGCATATTAAGCACCTTAACCTTTTTTGAAAGCTTAATTGTACCGCGCTTACCATCCTGCTCACAAAGCCTTATTACAGTCATCTGACCATTTTCACTTTGTTTAACAGCCTGTAAATACAGAGGCTCAAACATTTCGCCAAAGCACCATTCACAATCCGTCAACACAAGTGGTGTATTATACTGTAAAGCAATTTTATTAATTCCTGATTTTACATGGTCACCTTCATGAGGCACAATCATATAACAAAAGCTATGCTTACCTATATCCGATGTAACATCAGGGCGCTCTGTTGCACGAAGAAGCGAAAGACTCATACTATTATTTAAAAAGCCTACTCCGTACTTACCATCATTCACAAGTGCAACACCGCCACCGCTTTCGCTTATATCACACCATTTATGGTGGCACACTTCAAAGCGGGCTTGCTGCCATGTTGTGTTACGATGTGTTTCTCTTTCAATAAAGCCTGCTGAGGTATCACAAAAAGCTTTGCGTGTTAAAATATCAGGTTTAAACTCTGCTTTAAGAAGCATATGCTTTTCATTCCAATCAATATTATGTTCAACCTCAATACCGCGACTGAGCCTGAAGAAACGAATTTTCATTTCCATAACAGATTTTTCAGTAGATAAAACAGCTTTAAAGGTCACAGACTGATTATCTGCTTCAAGGAATGCTGCCTTTTCCCTTACGTTAAGACTAATTTCTTTTTCACGATAATTGGGAAGAATATCCCATGCATCATAATTACCGGGGCAATCAACATAAAGCTTAAGCTTATTAAAGTCTCCGCCTACCCATTCACGCTCTGATTGCTTATCATACAAGGATTCAATTGAGCCATCCGAATTAATTTTTGCAACGTAATATGCTGTTTCAACAACATTTTCTTTTACAGTAAACCAACTTTCTGAAAAATCACTTTCGCAAATCTCACCACTTGAAAGCGGTGCTATTTCAGGAACTGCAAAAAAGCCTTTTTTACCGCAACGCTCCACCTTACCATTCGCTGATTCAATAAAGGTTACTTCATCACGCTTAAAATTAAGAGTATTAAACCATTTTTTGCCTGTACCGATAATTTTATCAAGCGAGGTGTTAATTTCCTCATAATCCTTCATTGCATCGCAATACACAGGATGTATGTGTGAGCCGGGTAAAATATCGTGGAATTGATTAATAAGGAATTTTTTATAAAGAGAAGTAATTTCATCTTTATTATTATCCCCTCTTAAAACAGAAAGCATTTCTGCCGTTCTGAATTTTTCTTCAAGACAACGGTTTGCACGCTTCATATAGCCCTTTGTTGTAAAGGTACCACGATGCATTTCAAGATAAAGCTCGCCATCCCAAACCTGAAGATTTTTATTGTTCTTAAGATTCTTTTCTAAAAATGCAGAACCTGAAGTATGCTCACATTTCGGCATAACCGAAAGCTTTTCAAAACGGTTCATAAGCTCAATCATTTCTTCTGTACAGCCTGAACCACCGTCGCCATAGCCGAACATATTAAGAGTCTGCCCGCCTGAATCCTTATCAATGTACGCTTCCCAGTTTTCCTGAATCTGACTGGGCATATTCCAGGTAATAAAATGAGTCGGCGGAACACAAGCATAAACGTCTGTACCGTCTATTCCTCGCCATATAAAGTTATTGTGCGGAAAACGGTTTGTGTCATTCCAGGTTGACATTTTATTTGATACAAAATAATTTACGCCACTCTTTTTAAGAATCTGCGGTAATATCCAGGAATTGCCGAAAACATCAGGAAGCCACGCGTTATTAACGCGTTTACCAAACATTCTCTCATATGTTTTTTGGCCGTAAAGACATTGCCTTATGAGACTTTCTGCATTAGGAATGTTACAATCGGGCTCAACATACATTGCGCCTACAGGCTCAAACTGACCGTTTCTGACCTTTTCTTTAAGCTCCTCAAAAACCTCAGGATAATACCTTTCAAGAGTTTCATAAGTGTACGGTTGCGTATGTGCATATTTAAAATTCGGATACCTGTCCATAAGGCGAAGCTGAATAAGTACTGTTCTGAGATTTTTCTGAACAGAATGTATTCTGCGCCAATAATATGCAATATCAAGATGAGAATGTGCAACAAGCGCCACATCACCTGTGCCCTTGTAATTATCGTTAGCATAAATAACATCTTCAATATACTTTTTTGCTTCGCTGATACCACTTAACTCTTCACTATCAAAATCAATAAGATTCATAGCATTATTAAGTTCTTTGTTAAGAAACGCTCTGTAATCTTCATTAAAAAGCTCACTTTTGGCAATATCAAGAAGCAACTCAAAATCGTACACAAGACTTTGCACATCATCGTTTATTGTGCATATATATGCACCTTCAAAAATCTGACGGCAACCTCTAACAGAAAGACTTTCAGGGTTTCTTTCATCATCAGGCTTGCTACGATTATAGCCCATCATTTCAAAATGTAACGTTTCATTTTCATTAATATATGGTGAAAGAAGCATTCTGTCACGGTTCGGATCAACACCGCCAACGTATTTACCGTTTACCTGTACACATATTTCTGCCGCAGTTTTCAATGAAAACCACAGCTCTTTGCCTTTAAGGTGTTCAGGTATATTTACATCACATTTAATAAATGCAGTTCCGTCAGGGGTAAAATACATATCACCTTTTTTCAAAGGACGGTACTCTTCTGAATAATATTCAAATTCCATTTCCTGCACCTGACGTGCATCACGAATCTGAAGATTTTCTATTTCCCATTTTTCACCGTATACGTGACGCTTCAACCAACAAAATCTTAAATCTGTCCATTCTTCAGGACGCATCGAACGCCTTACAACCTTTATATGTGCCATAATCCACCAACTTAATTTTTAAATATCTCTTTCAGAATCCTGTTTATAAGTTTTAAAGGAAAAATAATCACCGTGCATTTATTGTGTGAGTGGAGCTATATAAAATACTGTCCAAAGCACAAAAGCGTACGGTTGAAATTCACTCAAACTTAAACATCCTGAAAATAAGGCTTTTTGCGGATAGCAACAACCTTGACTTTTTTATTCATATCTTTTTCTATTTCAGATTCAATCCATTGGGTACACCTGTGAAGAATAAGACATTTTGAGCATTCTCCTCTGAAAAGAAGTGTTAATTCTTCATCAATTAAAGAAACGTACTCAACCCAACCACCATCGCCCTGAAGCTTAGGTGCCAGAATATTTTCAACATAATTTTTCATATTATCGCCTCTTTCGGCATTAATTACTTAAAATGGTAACACAAAAAAATTGCATTTGTCAACAACGTATTGACTTTTCCTTAAATATAGTTTAATATTTATATACCCCCTATGGGTATACTGGAGGTGTTTATCATAAACGAAAAAACTTGCTGCACTCACAAAACAAAAAAGCGTTCAGACGAAGAACTTAAAGCCCTAACCAACCGACTAAACAGAATAGAAGGTCAGATAAGAGGCATTAAAAAAATGGTGGAAACAGATACCTATTGTACAGATATTTTAATTCAGGTAAGCGCTGTAAATGCAGCTCTTAATGCATTTAATAAAGAACTGCTTTCTGAGCACATAAGAACCTGTGTGGCAAATGATATAAAAAACGGAGATGAAAGCACGATAGAAGAGCTTGTTTGTACTCTCCAACGATTAATGAAGTGATGTGACTTTATATGAAAACAACTAAATTTAAGGTTACAGGCATGACCTGTGCCGCCTGCCAGGCAAACGTTGAAAAAGCTGCTTATAAGCTTACAGGTGTTGAAAATGCAAAGGTTAATTTACTTTCAGAGCAACTGACCGTAACTTATGACGAAGCTAAGCTTACGGAAAATGATTTTATAAATGCCATAAACAGTATAGGCTATGGTGCATTGCTTTTTAACGAAAATAATAAAAAAAGCAATTTAAAAACCCAATGGCAAGACAAAAAGGATGCCGAAAAAGAAAAAACTGAGGCTATGAAAAAACGACTTTTTTCCTCATTGATTTTTTTATGTGTTCTTATGTACGTTGCTATGGGACATATGCTTAATCTACCTTTACCCTCATTTTTAACAGGCACCCGGAATGCACTTTTAAATGCATTTGTTCAGTTGCTGCTGACCTTGCCTGTTCTTATAATCAATAAAAAATTCTTTATTTCAGGCTTCAAGGGTCTTATAAAAAAAGCACCTAATATGGATACATTGGTGGCTTTAGGTGCGTCGGCTTCAGTTTTTTACGGTATTTTTGCCATTATTATGATGGCGTATGCAGGTCCACGGGGAAATTTACACGTATTAGACCACTATTCACATCAACTATATTTTGAATCAAGCGCTATGATTCTTACATTAGTCACCGTGGGAAAATATATGGAAACGCGCTCCAAAAGTAAAACAAGCGATGCTTTAGGCAAGCTTGTTGAATTAGCCCCTAAAACTGCCAACGTCATAAGAGATAACAAAGAATTTACTGTGGATGCCGAAGATATACTCGTCGGAGATATTCTTATAATCCGACCGGGAGAGCGCATTGCAGTAGACGGCATAATTGTAAGCGGTAATGGTTTTGTTGACCAATCAGCAGTTACAGGCGAAAGTATACCCATTGAAAAAGAAGCAGGCGATGAAATAATATCTGCTACTTTAAATAAAAACGGCACCTTTACTATGAAGGCGACTAAGGTCGGTGAAAATACCACACTTTCACAAATTATACACCTTGTTGATGAAGCAGGGCAAGACAAGGCACCTATTGCAAGGCTTGCAGATAAGGTAAGCGGTATTTTTGTTCCCGTGGTTATGGGAATTTCTGTTATTACATTCATTATATGGCTTATTTCAACATCATTTGAAACTGCTTTGAATTTTGCAATAACCGTCCTTGTAATTTCGTGCCCTTGTGCTTTAGGTCTTGCAACACCTGTTGCAATTATGGTGGGTACAGGTAAAGCCGCTGAAAACGGTATTCTTATAAAAAATGCTTCTGCACTTGAAAATCTTCATTCTGTAAACAAGGTTTTTCTTGATAAAACAGGTACCGTTACATCAGGTGAGATGTCTGTAAGTGATATATATATTACAAAAAATGATTTGTCGGAAACTGACTTTTTAAAAATTGCAGCATCTTTAGAAAAAGGTAGCGAGCATCCTCTTGCAAAGGCAGTAAGAAGCAAAGCGCAAAATCTCATTTTACCTGAAGCTACCGATTTTGAAGCAATTGAAGGAAAAGGTATTACAGGAAAAATCAATAATAAAAGATACCTTGCAGGTAATGTTAAATTCCTTATTGAAAACAACATTGACTTTAATGACGTAAAAGAAGTGATAAACAAATTCACCTCTCAAGGTAAAACACCACTTATATTTGTATGCGAAAGCAAAGTAATCGGAATAATTGCCGTGTCTGACACCATAAGAGAAGACAGTGCATCTGCAATCAAGGCATTAAAGAAGATGGGCATAAAAACCGTAATGCTTACAGGCGACAACAAAAGCACCGCAGAATTTATAGGTAAAACGGCAGGAGTTGACACGGTAATAGCAGAATTATTGCCACAGGATAAAGAAAAGCACATTCGTAATGCCGTTGAAAATGGCGAAAAGGTTGCATTTATTGGTGACGGTATTAACGATGCCCCTGCACTTATAAGAGCAGATATCGGTATTGCGATTGGTGCAGGCACAGATATTGCAATTGATTCGGCAGATATTGTTCTTATAAAAAATTCATTATCTGATTGTGTTAAAGCAATTGAACTGAGCAAGGCAGTCATAAAAAATATTAAAATGAATCTTTTCTGGGCATTCTTTTACAATGCTCTGGGTATTCCGTTGGCAGCAGGTGCACTTTTCCCTCTTTTAGGGTTAAAGCTCACACCAATGATAGGCTCTGCCGCAATGAGCTTAAGCTCACTTTGTGTTGTAACAAATGCCCTCAGACTCAGATTTTTTAAATCAAAACACATAAAAAATGAAAAAAATACAGATTCTTACGAAAGCGCAGAATCTGAAATGAAAGGTGATGTTAATATGGTAAAAGTGATTAAGGTTGAAGGTATGATGTGCCCTCGTTGTGAGGCTCACGTAACAAAAGCGTTACTTGCAATTGACGGTGTAAGCGAAGCAGTTGCAAGCCACACAGAAAATACTGCAACAGTAACACTTTCAAAAGATGTTGCAGATGATATTCTGATTAATGCGATAACAGAAGAAGGCTACGAAGCAACATTATAAAACATAAAAAAGAGTCAATCTACCGATTGACTCTTTTTTTATGCCCTGAGGCCTGTAATTTTTTCTATTACTTCCAACTCATATAACGGGAAATACATCAGAACATCTTCACCTTTACATTTAGTATATAAAATACAAAAGCCCTTCATATTATACATTCCGTCATTAAATACGATTTTATATTTTTTATACTCACCTTTATTATATTCTTCATCCTTATTCCACAAAGGGAAATATATTCTTTTATTTATTTTTTCGATTGCAATAAATTCTATTTCAGGTAAACAGATTTTTTGTTCAACGTCTGCAATACACAAATCCTTACCGTCCATAAAAATTTTATAGTATAAATTAGCAAAATTATATATGTGAGAGGATGCTTCTTTAGTATGTATTTTTCCGTTTTTTATTTTATATTCAAAGGAAAAAATATCTATATCGGTAGCATCTGCAGTTACACCCAATTCCCTGTAAGCATTTTCACAGACTCTGTCAGCTCTGTTAAACGTAACCTGGTGTTCATCGCTTTGGGCAACTGTTTTATACCTTTTTTGTGCCACAAAATAAATTAAACCAAAGCCTGCTAAACTAACAAAAAACAATATAAACACCCATATTTTAGCAGAAAAAACTTCATTCAATGTTACATTATCCGGCATATCGGTCATTATTTTAATAATAAGTCTTAAAGACACAACCAGACCTATACCTAATATAAAATGAATAATTTTAACAGGAAGTGGCAAGCCCATTTTCTTTTCAACTGCCTCTACCTCTTCTGATATTTTTTCAATAGAATCACGTGTTGCTTGTGATACTTTTGCAGAAATATATTGCAATTCATCAGAAATTTCATTTTTTTTATTTTTTGTAACATCTGTACCAAATATAATCTTCATTTTCATCCTCACACACATCGCCCCTTACGTAATTCGTAAGAGGCGATTTTTTAAGCTTAATTATTTAACCTTGTATTCAGCAATTTCTTTACCTGAAATTTTCATATCAAGCTTTGTTCCCATATCAAGAGTAACAGAAACTACTGAGTTAGATGATGTTTTAAGGTAAACAAGCTTACCGGTAACCTTATTTACTTTTGCAACTACGGTTGTACCTTTATAGCTTGCGCTAAAGGCTTTAACGCTAACATCACTATCTGCATAAGCCTCTTCCATTTGTGCTTTTGTTGTAACATCAATCGCAGAACCAACACCACCATTACCTACGGATGGATTTGTCTGGTCAACAATAACAAGGGTTACAACGTAATATAAGCCCTCTTCCTTACATGTATATGACTTAACCTTACCGGAAGAAATATTACATCTTATATCGCTTGGTGGCAAATATGAACGGTTAATAACCTCGTTATACGTAGTTACGCCACCAGATTCTTTCATTTCTTTTTCAAGCTCTGTATCAAGTGATGAATATCCTGAGTTAACATCACAATTTATATTCTGTATACCTGCTTTAACAAGAACAACCTCTTTAGCAGAAGATTTTGCATTATTTATTGCTTTATTATAATAGCTTACAGCATCTGCTTTTGATGAAGGCTTGTAAAGAGCGCCTGTAAATTTAAAGAAAAGACCTTCTGCATCAAAGTCACTTATATATTTACCGCAAACTGCTCTTATTGTATACCTGTAATAAGTATTTTTTGCTAAGGTTTTATCTGTAAAGGTTGTTGATGAAACAGTACCTAAACATTTCCAACTTTGACCTGCAGCGCGTCTGTACACATTATATTTAAGAGCACCGTCAATTTTTGTCCAGGAAACTGTAACACTATTATTTGTAAAACGTGCATCATTTATAGTTGGAGTAAGAAGACGTTTTGTAAGGTAACCTGAATTAAACCAGCTGTAAGTGCTGCCGCAAGTTGCTCTTACAGTATATTTATAATAAGTATTTGATTTCACGTTTTTATCAAGGAAATTTGTAACAGTTGCAGTGCCTATATATTTCCATGATTTTTCACCTGCAGCCATACGGTAAACCCTGTAAGCCGTAGCACCGTTAATTCTGCCCCAAGTAACGTTTATGCCATTAACCTTATTAGCTGCAGCTATGGAATAAGGATTTGCAAGCCTCTTTGTATAAATACCGCTATCAATTGCACTTTCACCTGCATCTGAAACTGCACTTACTGCATATCTGTAATAATATCCGCTTGCAACTGCTGTATCAAGGAAAGTTGTATCTGTAACAGTTGTAAGGTAAACCATTTCAGTCTGACCGGCTTTACGTTTATATATATTATAAGATGTTGCACCTTCCACAGCATTCCACTTCATTGTTAAGCCTGTGGAAGCATTTGTAAGGCTTGTAATATGAGGTACACCCGGTATAATCTGCGGAATTACCTGTGTTTCTGTATATTCACAAACAGAACATTCTCTGTATTTTTCACCCGGAGCATACAATGTTGCTTCTGTAACAACTCTCCACTCTGTGTATGTATGGCCCTTTGGTATTACTTCTTGAGGAACAAGAATTTCTCCGCAAACCTCACAATGTGAACCGTCTGTTAAACCGTCTGTTTCGCAGGTTGCCGCATAACCTATGTCATCAACCGGTTTGTGTTCAAGTCCATTATCTGTACAAGACTTTTTCTCTTCAGTATCCCCACCATTTTCAGAACCTTGAGTAGTATCTGTAATTTCAGTGGAGCCAGTATTAGTGCCGTCAGTTTCTTCAGCATTTACTATAACACCAAGACAAGATACAACTGAGAGTAACAATGTTAATGTTAAAATAAAACTAATTATTTTTTTCATAAAAATCCCCTTTCGTTTAATTAATTTTAACGCACCTTAATATTAGCACAATTTTTCAAAGTTTTCAATTAAAATTTTATTAATTTTTACCAAACAGAAGTAAGCAACTTCAATATAAATCATTCAAAATACAAATATTTTTAGCAGCAAATAAAAAAACAAGCTTCATCTTCTTCTAAAGTTATTAAAACACTTTATTTGTAGATTCTCAAGCATAATTTTATGTTTTCTGCTCTCTGTTTCGAAAGCCAAAAATACAGTATGATTTACTTGGTGATAATATGAAATCTGAACACAAGAAAAAATACAAATTATTAGGCCTTAATATTGCTTATTACCGAAAGCTTAAAGGCTACACACAAGAAAGTCTGGCAGAAAAGCTTGACATTGACAGAACAACCGTGAGCAAAATAGAATTGGCAACATGCGGCGTTTCTTTGGATTTGCTGTTTGATTTATCTGATTTATTAGATGTACCAATTCAGAATTTTTTCACCTTCAGAGACTAAACAAAACGGACTTATTGTAATTAACAATAAGTCCGTTTTAATATAAAAAAAGCTGCCACCTCTTATAAAAGAAGTGGCAACCCATCATAAATATCAGTTGATTACCTTATCATCAACCTCTTTTTGAGCCATTGCGCAGAAATCTACAACACTCATTGTGCCCATATCTCCTGCTTTTCTTGAACGTACTGCAACCTCACCATTTTCAATTTCCTTATCACCAAGAACAAGCATATAAGGAATCTTCTGAAGCTGTGCCTCACGGATTTTGTAACCTGTTTTTTCGCTTCTGTCATCAACAGTTACGCGGAAGCCTTCTGCCTCAAGCTTGTTTTTAAGCTCAAAGCAAGCATCATGATGTCTTTCAGAAATAGGAAGAATACGGAATTGCTCCGGAGCAAGCCATAATGGGAATGCACCTGCATATTTTTCAATAAGAAGAGCAAGTGTTCTTTCATAACAACCGATTGAAGTTCTGTGAATAATGTATGGATTTTTCTTTGTGCCATCGCGGTCAACATATTCCATACCGAATTTTTCAGCAAGCATCTGGTCAATTTGAATTGTGATAAGTGTATCCTCTTTACCATAAACGTTTTTAATCTGAATATCAAGCTTAGGGCCGTAGAAAGCAGCTTCACCGATACCGATTTTATAATCAATACCGATATCGTCAAGAATTTCCTTCATAATGCCCTGAGCTTCATCCCATTGCTCTTTTGTACCGATATATTTTTCAGTATCTGCAGGGTCCCATTGAGAGAAACGATATGAAACATCCTCATAAAGACCGAGTGTTTTGAGCATGAAAATACAAAGGTCAAGGCAGCGCTTGAATTCATCTGCAAGCTGTTCAGGAAGACACATTAAGTGACCTTCTGAAATTGTAAACTGACGAACACGGATAAGACCATGCATTTCACCTGAAGACTCATTTCTGAAAAGAGTTGATGTTTCAGCAAGACGCATTGGTAAATCACGATATGAACGTGCTCTGTTAAGATATGCCTGATATTGGAACGGGCAAGTCATTGGACGAAGTGCAAATACTTCGTTATCCTTCTCTTCATCGCCTAAAACAAACATACCGTCTTTGTAATGATCCCAGTGACCTGAAATTTTATAAAGATCGCTCTTTGCCATAAGAGGAGTTTTTGTTCTTACCCAACCTCTTCTTGCCTCTTCATCTTCAACAAATCTTTGAAGAGTCTGAACAATAAATGTACCCTTTGGAAGAAGAATAGGAAGTCCCTGACCGATACAATCTACTGTTGTGAATATTTCAAGCTCACGGCCAAGCTTATTGTGGTCGCGTTTTTTTGCTTCTTCAACTCTTTGAAGGTGCTCTTCAAGCTCTGCAGCCTTAGGATAAGCAGTACCGTATACACGTTGAAGCATTTTGTTATTCTGATCGCCTCTCCAATATGCACCCGTGCAAGCAGTAAGCTTAAAAGCTTTTACCCTGCCTGTTGAAGGAATGTGAGGACCTGCACAAACATCTGTAAACTCGCCCTGCTTATAAAAACTGATTGGTTCGTTTTTACCTGCATGCTCTTCAATAAGCTCAACCTTATAAATTTCGCCTGCTTCCTTCATAAGCTCAATAGCCTTTGCAGGCTCAACAAGGAACTTATCATGAGGTAAATCCTCTTTAACGATTTTCTTCATTTCTGCTTCAATTTTTTCAAGAATCTCAGGTGTGAAAGA
>JAZUMM010000074.1:0-8877 GCA_045603625.1 Acutalibacteraceae bacterium
GCTGGGTTGCCTTATTGTAGTAGGGGGTTACGAGAAGCATAGCGTCTGCGCCAACCTCACAGGCGTAACGGGTAAGCTCGATTGCATAAGCCGTATCGTTTGAGCCTGTACCGGCAACAATCGGAACTCTGCCTTTTACAACATCAACTGAAAATTTAAGAACAGCTTTGTGCTCTTCATCAGTAAGAGTTGAACCCTCACCTGTTGTACCTGCAACAACAAGTGCATTTACACCCTCTGCAATTTGCCATTCAATAAGACGTTCAAAGGCTTCATAATCAACACCATTTGCATTCATTGGTGTAACAATTGCTGTACCTACTCCTGTAAAAACTGTTTTTTTCATACTGTTAATCTCCTTAACAAAAAAATAATAGTTGCCAAAAAGCAACTATCCACATAAAAATACACACTCGTATAAAATCATGTAAGATAGCGCTCCACTCAATTATGAGTGACAACAATAAGAATATTATTCCTTATTGCCAGAACGACCTTTCACCACAAGCCGCCTTCGGCACCTGCTCCTTTCACCGCAACAGCCTTGGCTGACCTTAATGTTACGGATACTGATAACAAAATGCACCTCTATCGGTTGTTAATAATATAACATAGCATTATTTTAAAGTCAACTATAAAATAATACAAATAAATGCTCCGATAGCAGTATTTTATTATTAAAAAAGTGAAAACCAGATTTACTTATTACTGTAAATCTGATTTTCGCTTTATTTTTTTATGACATTGCTTTATTTACAACTGCCTGATAATCCTCAACAGAAACACCTGTATCACCGTCAAACCAAGCTGCCGCCATATAATAATTTTCATCCTCAATATCCGCTAAAGCAGTCTGAGCAAGACCAACAACATAAACATCAAGTGCATTAACATATCCGTCACCGTTTACGTCGCCGTCTAAAATAAGCGTATAAGAACGAATTATTTTACCGCTATCATAAATATCTACCACAGAGCCTGTACCGTATGAAACAGTATCACCATAATTAAATGATGGTGTTGACTTATAACAACCGTTCTCAATATAAAAAGATTTAAGAAACTCATTACTGTTAAGCTCGCTTGAGAAAATAAAGCCGCTATAATAATCTACGGTTGTTTTATTACTGTATGACTTTACATAAGAGAAGGTATTACGTATAAGATTACTTTTAATATTAACAACATTGCCGTTTTCCAAACTTCTTGCAACACAGTAATAATATTTGTAATCTGCCTCATCATCGTAAGAGTTATCATACCTGCCTATAGGCTTGTAGCTGTTACCTCCGCTATGAAGCAACACAGCATCAGAACAATCTTTTTCGTTACATCCATACCACAAGTACGTAAGATTGAAGCCCAATGCTTCAAAAACGAGCTGTTGATCATATTCAGTCAATTTTTCAGCAGTATTGAGTACAATAGGATTAGTTTCGTTAAACTCAACATAATTAAGTCCGTTTGCTATGCAGTAGTCTGCCACAAGAGATTCTGCCGGTGCATAAATAGTTGTACCTGTGGGCTTAGAAATATTACCACTTTTAACGTCTGTACCTATAAGAACAATACAATTATCCGGAACATCGTAAACATTTACGGCATTTTCAAGAACCAGCTGTTCAATTGTTACGCCCTCAAAAGCATTTTTTTCTATATTTTCAAGATACGGTAAATTGAGAACTGATGATGCTCTTGTTGAATAAATAGCGTATTCACCAAGACTCTTTAAATATAATTTAGAGAAAGGATTAAGGCCTCGGCAATTATAAAAGGCATAATCATCTGCATCAGGAATTCCCAAGCACGTAATTGATGATAATTTTACACAATTATAAAATGCATACTTACCGAAACGTGTTACTGTACCAAGCTCAACAGAACCAAGAACACTGTCACCTTTAAAGGCGTAATCGTTGACCTCTGTCAGAAGAGGAAGCTTGACAGTTGTAAGCGCAGTACATCCGCTGAATGAACCGTAACCTATGTACGTTGCATACGGGAACGTAGCCGTTGTTATTTTTGTATTTTCAAAAGCATAATGGCCTATTTTAGTAACCTTACCGAAGGTATACTCTGCCAATGCTGTATCGCTGAAGGCGTATTGACCTATACTTGTTGCACTCGCAAAAGAAACACTTGTAAGGTTTTTGCAACCGTCAAATGCGTATGCAGGTACAGATGTAAGGCTGTCTGCGCTGAATTTCTGCAAAGAATCAAGACCACTGAAGGCACCTACAATATCACTACCCGATACCGAAACAAGAGAATTGAGAGATATATTGGCAAGATTTGTACATCCGTCAAAAATACTCAAATCAATTTCCTGAATTGAATCAGATTCAAAGCTTGTAAATGCTTTGCAATTATAAAAAGCACTTTCACCAATTGTTCTTAAATTATCAAAAATTACACTTTCAAGAGAAGTACAATTATAAAAAGCCTTGCTTTCAACCTTTGTTGCATCAGGAGCAAAAACGCTCGTAAGTGTAGTTACATTTTTAAAACATTCAGAAGGAATAACATCTACATAATCAAGCTCAATAATTGAAAGCTTACTGAAGTCTGAAAAGCTGTGACCACCAAGATCAAATAAATCATGCAAATATATTTCTGTAACTGTATCTTTTGATGAACCGAAAATATCATTTTCATACACTTCGAGATTATACGAACAGAAATAATCAAGAGGATTACCGTCAAAGGCATTTTTACCTATTGATGCGGCACGACAATCCATTTCAATAATAGCACAATCCTTAAAAGCTTCTTCACCTATGGTATGTACGTTATTTATAGTTACACTTGAAAGATTTGAACAACCGCTGAATACATACGCCGGAATCACCTCAGTATGGCTTGATTTAAAGGATTTAAGCTGTGGGAAGCAATCATCAAATGACATACCTTCAGGTATTATGGTAGGGCCGTTAAAAAATACAGAAGTAACCGCATTACAATTGTAAAACGTATCAGCATAAATTTCTTTAATACCTACTAATGTAATACTTTTAAGAGTCGGTATATTTGCAAAGCTTCCTTCGCTAACCTCAGCAAGGGCAGGAAAATCAAATTCAGCTAAAGCAGTATTATTAAAAGCATTTTTGCCTATTGTTTTAGCACTAGAACACTTCACACTTGAAAGAGCTGTGCAATTCTTGAAAGCATTATCAGGTATATCAGTTATGCTACCTGCAGTAAAGCTTTTAAGGGAAGGACAAATACTAACCATACCTTTTTCAGGGAAGGTAACGTCAGCGGTTCCGGTAACAGATATGTACTGCAAAGCTGAAGCACCGTCAAGGTTATTAAGGTCAAAGCTTGCAACTCTTGAAATAGAAAAAGATGTTAATTTTTCGCAATTATTAAAAGCATATTTTTCTACTACTTCAATTACATTACTGTCTACTTTTGTTAAGCCTGCACCATCAAAAGCATAAGAGCGTACTGTATTCAGTGCAGTAAAGCTACTAAGATTTTTAAGCGCAGAACAATCTTTAAAAGCGTATGCTTCAACTGTTTCGGCTACATTTACGGTAATTGACGATAATTTAGTGCATCCGCTAAAGCATTCCTGCGGAATTGTAACCAAAAGCGGTAACGTTGCAGTTGTAACGCTTTCACAACCTCTAAATGCACCTTTACCAACAGAGGTTGCATTTGATAAACACGCTTGTGTAAGCTTAACACAATCCTTAAATGCATATTCTCCGACTTCGGTGGCGTTTGCAACACCAAATTCTGTTAAGCCCGAACCCTCAAATGCATTATTACCTATTGTGTTAATAACGTCAGATGAGAAAGATGTAAGCATTTTGGTATTATAAAAAGCACTATTTCCTACGTTAACTATTTTATCATCTGTAATTGAAAAAAGAGAAGAGCAACCATAAAAAGCATTATTGCCAACATTTTCTAACGATGCACAGGAAACTTCACTAAGAGCACCACAGGAATTAAATGCATTACTTTCAATATTGACTACACCCGGTGCAGAAATTTTACTTAAAGCAGAACAACCGGTAAATGCACCTGTTGTAATTGTAATTAAGGATTTTTCAAAGGAAACAGATACTAAATCGGTATTATTTGAAAATGCAGATGACGAAAGCTTCATAATACGCCTTCCATCCACATAAGACGGCACGTTAACAACCGTATCGGTACCATTATATGATACAAGCACGTTATTTTCATCAACGGTAAAATCAGAAATATTACCGTCAACTAAAGTATACGTTGCAGATTGTGTTGCACTGTTATACATATTTTCAGACACAGCAAATGCACTGAAGCTTGTAGTTTCATCTATATAAAAAGGTTCTGAATAACTTTTATATGTAACATCACCTGTTACCGCATAAAAAATTTCAGCGTTTGCAGTAGCACAAGATAACGACACCTTCATTTTGCCTAAAAAGGTACAGGAATCAAGCTCAAAATCAGGCGTTGCAGTTGTGCCCGAAACAGTAATTTTTGTATCCGGGTAAACACATTTACCTGTTGGCGAACCATAACACCACTCTACTTTTTCAGAAAGTGCAAGGCACACCTCATCAGGTGTATAAGAAGGATTTTTGCCAAGAACATATGAAGCAGCCGCACAAATAAACGGAGCCGCCATTGAGGTACCTGTAGATAATTTATACGTATTACCAATCCACGTGCTGAGAATATTTTCTCCGGGTGCTGCAAAATCACAAGGAGTTCCATAGTTAGATGTACTTAGAATTTTACGAGAATTAGAACAGGACATTACTGATATTGCCTCTTCAAAGCTTCCGGGTGAATACGTTGAAGATGATAAATCCACACCTGCATTACCTGCTGCTACAATAACACAAATACCCGCATTATATGCCTTAAGCACGGCTTGCTTAAGAGTATTGCTTGTGCCCTTCATAGACATACTGAGATTTATTATATCAACGCCATCCTCTATGGCTGCATCAATGGCTAAAGAAATCTGAGCCGCAGTTCCCGAACCACTTGAATTGAGTGCTTTATAAGCATAAACAGTTACGTTACTTAAAGTATTAGCTACAATAATTCCGGCAACGTGCGTACCGTGACCACGATCATCATAAGCTGTTCCGTTATCTGAAATACTATTAAAGCCGGAGTCCACTACCCTACCGGAAAGAAATTCATGGTCAGTCTGAACGCCTGAGTCAATAACTGCAATTTTAACAGAGCTACCACCGGAGGACGACTTTTTAGCCGTTGTATAACCAAACAAATTAGACTGAACTGCAGTAGGATAATCGGCACTGTTTTCAAGAACAACACTATCCTCAACAACAGCCTCCGTTAAAATACTATCCTCTTCAACGTATTCAACACATACAAGAGAAGAATAGTATTCTTTCGCAGATAACATAGATTCCTTTGATGAAAATTGAAGGATATGTAAATCATTATAACCGTAAATATAACCAACAGAATCTCTTTCATCAAGAATTTCTGTTGATTTTACAATTAATCGGTTAGTACAATCTTTATTATGTAAAGATTGCTCACCTGCCCCAGCAGTTGAAGAACCGGAATAATATACTTTTGCTTCGCCGAGGCTATTTAAATCCTGATTATGCTCACTGACAAGGTCAACAAAGCCTGAAGTAAAATCCTTCAGACAAACATTTTTAGTTTCGTCATCAACAGCAACACCTATTACAGAAAGCTGAGCAATCGTCATTGTTAAACAAATAACAAGTGCAAGAAATTTTTTCATGCTGATGTCTCCATTTAAAGTTTTTTCTTTAAAGTTTTTTCTTTAAAGCCTGATTAAATTTTAACATAACAATGTTGTATTCTCGTCACAACTTTGTAAACAAATTATGAACAAACGCAATAAAACCTGAATTTTATCACATTTGTTCATAAAAATCACATTAATATTTTCTTTTTAAATCAAACCAATTCTTTTGCAAGGGCATCAAGCTGAGCTTTATTGTCTTCTGTCATTGCGGAAAGAATTTTTACTGTATTTTCACAATACTCAAGATTCTTGCTGTTTTCAAGCATTTTAATCATCACTTTTGTTGCAACAGGAGCCCAGCTACCGTTTTCAATAAATGCAACCTTTCTGTTTTTATATCCTCTTTCTGTAAGATGATTAATAAACTCCTTCATAAAAGGGAAAACATCTGAATTATAAGTTGTTGTGGCAAGCACAATTTTACTGTATCGAAAAGCATCCTCTACCGCCTCTGCCATATCGCAACGTGCAAGGTCATTTACCGCAACCTTTTTACAACCGCTGTTTTTTAATGCATCGGCAAGGTACATAACTGCTTTTTCTGTATTGCCGTAAACGGAGGTATATGCAATTACAACGCCTTCTTCCTCAGGTATATACGAAGACCATGTATTATATAATCCAAGATAATAATCAAGATTCTCGTTAAGCACCGGACCGTGAAGCGGACAAATAATCTGAATATCTAATGAGGCTGCCTTTTTAAGAAGCGCCTGTGTTTGTGCACCGTACTTACCAACAATACCAAAGTAATAACGCCTTGCTTCGCAAGCCCAATCCTCTTGTATATCAAGTGCACCGAATTTACCAAAACCATCTGCAGAAAAAAGAACCTTATCGTAACTGTCGTAGGTTACAATAACCTCAGGCCAATGCACCATAGGTGCTGTAACAAAATTAAGAGTATGCTTACCTAATGAAAGTGTATCACCTTCGCCTACAACAACTTGTTTTTCTGCAAAATCATTACCGAAAAACTGTTTCATCATTGCAAAAGCCTTTGCTGATGATACGATTTTTGCATCAGGATATGCATTTACAAAGCTTGTGATATTTGCCGAATGATCCGGCTCCATATGTTGAACAACAAGATAATCAGGCTGAGCACCATTAAGTACATTTTTAATATTATTGAGCCATTCATCTGTAAATCGTGCATCAACACTATCCATTACAGCAATTTTTTCGTCAAGAATTACGTATGAATTATATGCCATACCGTTAGGTACATCATACTGACCCTCAAACAAATCAATATCGTGGTCATTTACACCTACATATTTTATATCATTAGTTATAACCATTTTTTTACATCTCCAAATATTTTATTTCACTTCTGCTGTATGCGGTCTGTGGTCAGCAGCAACAATTGCAGGAATATCTGCATTCAGAACATTAACATCTTTGCTTACAAAAATATAATCAATTTTCCTGTTTGGTTTATCTGAGGGAAAGCTGACAAGAGGTTCGGTAAACAAATCAGCAGTATCCTTTAACCTTTCGCGCAAAGGATTTAAAATTTCATTTTCAGGGCGGACGTTAAAATCCCCCATAAGAATACACTTTTCGCTCTCCAGATGGTTTAAAACCGTTTCAACTGCATTTATATGCTCATCGTGATTAAGACCAAAATGTGTACACAAAACAGTAAACCCATTTTCAAGCTTTGCTTTCAAAACACAACGTGTTTCATAAAGCTGGTCCCCTGTTTTATTGATAGGGTCAGGAATTGGTATTGTTTGCGCTTCAACAATGGGAATACGCGAAATAAAGCCGTTGCCAAACCATCCGTCATCATCAATAATATTAACAGCTTTTGCAAAATAATTATACTTTAAACCTGTTAATTCTGCAAGCTTTTCTGTCTGACGCGTAAAATCCGACTCAGGGTCCTCATACCGCATTTCCTGAAGACCTACAATATCTACACCACAACGTAAAATTGCATCTGCCATTACGTTATAGTCAATTTCTTTTGTAATATAGTTCATACAATGTTGAGTATTAAAAGACATTACCTTCATAAAATCACCTATAAGCCATAACCATCATAGCAGTTAACGCCTTTGCTTCTTCCATACCGCAGCCTTCAAGAATTTCACCTGATAAGAACTGCTCCAAAGGTGACGGAAGAGATTCAGGTACCTCAACCTCAACAGGCATTTTTTCGGTAGCAAGTGTACATTTTACAACGCTGTTGCCTTCCATTCTTACATAACCATTTTCACCGTAAGCCTCTAAAACTGTCGGTGAACAAGCGGAAACGAAGCCTGTTTCATTAACAGCAATTGTACCATCCTGAAAGCCCATTACAGTTACTGCATTATCTTCGACACGGTCTTTATTTTTAAGTAAATATTCGCCTTCTGTGCAAGCAATGGTAAAAACAGACCTTGCGCTTTGCGGCATACCTGCAAGCCAATGAGTAAGGTACATACCGTGAGCACCTAAATCTATCATTGCGCCGCCACCACATTCTTTTTTATTAAAGAAATGTGACGGTAACCAATTATGAAATGCACCGTCGTGACAATTGCGAAAACGTATATAATTCACATTGCCAAGCTCACCGCTATCAACTACGTTTTTAACTGCTATGCGAGAGCCGATATATTTTTGAAAAAGAGAAATAGCAAATCTGACATTATTTTTGTTGACTGCCTCTTCAACCCTTAAACAATCTTCCTCTGTCAATGCAAGAACCTTCTCAGTAAAAATATGTTTGCCTGCATTGGCGATTTTTATCATATCCTCAGCATGAGCATCTGATGAGCTACAAACAATTACACCTTCCGCCTCACTATTTAAAAGCTCTTCAGGTGTGTTAAAACGAGGAACTGCAAACTCTTTTTGAAAATTCTCGGCAAAAGCATCATTTTTTTCATAAAAGCCAACTACCTCGCCCATTTCCATAGCCTTACGGGTGTACCCGCCTGCGTGAACGTGCCAGACGCCATATATAGCAACCTTCATAATATCAACCTTTCAAAAGAACTGTTTTCATTTTAACATACAGAAAAGATAGTGTAAATAAAAATAATGTAAAATTAATTGTTTTTGTTTTACAATTATTGTATACTTATTTTGTATTATATAAGGGGTGGTTTGTTGTGACAAAT